>NZ_BAAAMR010000062.1:0-64373 GCF_039529375.1 Actinomadura napierensis | reverse complement strand
CGCCGGGCCCGTCGCCGGGCCCGTCGCCGGCCGCCCGGACGCGCCGCGATCGCCGAACCCGCGGCCCTCCTCGCCGCCGCGCTGCTGACCACCGCCGTCACCGTCACCGTCCTCCTGCACCGCGACCGGCCGGCCCCGCCCGGCGCCGCGCCGCCCGGCCCCGTCCTGTCGCGCTACGAGACCGCCGCGGCCGGCAACACCATCGACCGCGACTGCGGCTACAGCGTCCCCCTGACCGGCCACCGCAGCCTCTGGCTGTTCTGCGACTCCATCTGGAAGGGCGCCCACCCCGGCCTGGCGCTCGGCGCCACCGCCGCCACCGGCACCGCCGCCCCCGGACGCGTCCCCACCGACCTCACCGAACTCCCTGCCCCCGGCCACCCCGCCACGCCTCCCACCGCCACCGCCGCCCCGGCCGACCGGCCGCCGCAGCCGCTCCTGGGCACCCCGCCCGGTCTCGTCCTGCCCGGCGGCGTCCCCTGCCACCTGCCCGGCACCGCCTACAGCGCCTCCTGGATCTCCGGCGCCACCCGCCTGCCCGCCGACGGCACCGTCCTGCTCACCTACACCGACGTGTGCGCGCACGGCGCCACCATCACCGCCCAGGGATACGGCATCGCCGCCTACCGGCCCGCCGACGGCACCCTGAACGGCCAGACCCGCGTGTTCACCCTCCCCGGCGGCCTGCCGTTCCAGCTGAACCTCGGCTCACCCGTCCTGCGCGACGGCCACCTCTACCTGTACGGATCCACCTGCGACACCTGGACCGCCGCCACCTGCGCCGCCGGCCGCGTCACCCTCGCCCGCGTCCCCGCCGACCCCGCCGCCCGGCGCGACCCGTCCGCCTACCGGTACTGGTCCCCCGCCGGATGGACGCCCGACGCCTCCCTCGCCGAGAACGTCGTCCCCGGCGCCGCGCCCGCCGCCGTCCACATCGCCGACTACACCGCCGCCGGCAAGGGCCTGGTCCTCATCGAACAGCGCAGCCTGGACGGACGGTACCGGCTCTGGCGGGCACCCGCCCCGCAAGGCCCCTGGCGGCCGGCCGGCGGCGGCACCGTCCCCTGCTCGGGCGGCAGCGGCAGCGACCAATGCCGCGCCTTCATCGGACACCCCGAGCTCAGCACCACCGCGGCGCTGCTCATGTCGCACTACAACCCCGCCGACCGGCACGTCACCGTCCGCGCCGTCCCGTGGTGACACCGGCTTCCACCGGGCGTCACACGCTCCAGAGCCGGCGCCTGCGGTAACGCGGCTCCCACCGCAGCCGGCTCAGCTCCCGCACCTCCCGCGGCAGCGACGTCAGGAACCGGCTGCGCTCGACCGGCGCGATCCCGTCCACCATCCACGGCACCGTCCGCTCCCCGCACCCGGCTCCCGCCGCGGCCCACAGCGACACCGTGTCCGCGGCGAACGCCGCCCAGTCCGCCGCCTCCAGAACCCGCCGCGCCAACGGCAGCGCACCCGCCTCCTCGTGCCGCAAGTGCACCTCCAGCGCATCACGCAGCCGCTGCACCGCGGCGACGACCTCCTTGGGGCCCTGCTCGTCGTCCTCCAGCGCGGCGTCCACCGCCGTGACCAGCACCTCGATCCGAGGATGCTCGGCCCGCAGCTCCGCAACGACACCCAGCTCGGCTCGGTGGCCGGCCACCGCACGTTCCACTCGCGGCCACAACACGCTTTCCTGCAGCTCGTTGTGCAGGCGCAGCTGCTCCTTCAGGTTCTCCCAGCCCGCCAGCACCAGCGGAGCGCGAGCCCTGCCCGCCGCCGCGGCCGCCGCCAGCCGCTCCAGATCCCTGCGGAACGCCACGTGCCCCGCGTGCGCGAACACGTCCATGAACCCGGGACCCGCCACGCCGTCCAACCCCGCGGCCGCCCGCTCGCCGCCCGGCGCCGCCGCCACGGGCGGCGCGACAGAAGAAACGTCCATACAAAGATGAGGCCGCAGCCCCCTGAGATGTGACGTGCCGACACCGAGACCTCCCTCACGCCGAGCACTTCGCACCGCACACCCTTGGACGCCGAGCGCCGCTCAGCCGGCCTCCCGGGGCCACCTCCAGCAGCGCCTCGCCGCCCGTGCCACTACCGCGCCTTCGACAGGCCCGTCGCCCCGCACCGCCTGCCACGACTCGGCCACCGTCTGCGCCGCGCCCCGCGCCCCGCACCACGCTCGACAGCGTCGCCATCCCCTTGGCGTCGGCGATCCCGATCGCCGCCTCCACGACGACCTCCACGCTCCGCCCCGGCGCCGGACGCAGCCCCCTGGCCCGCAGCGCACCGGTGCCCGCGCCGCCGCCTGTCCTGCCCGGCGGCGCCGACGCCACGCCCTGGGCCATGGACCACCTCACCGGCGAATCGGCACGGTCCGCGCCCGGCTGCTGCTACACGCCCCCCGCCCAGGAGCCCGCGCCCGGCACATCACCACCTGGCGCGCCGCATCGCCCGCTGGACGTCGACTACAACCTGCTCGGCCCGCCCGAACTGGTCGCCCACCTCACCGCCATCGCCGAACGCACCTGTCCCTTCCCCCGGGCGGCGCCGCCCGGATCACTTCGTCAGCGGGGTCTGCAGGCTCCACAGCCGCCCGTCGGGGTCGCGGACGGTCATCTCCCGCGTTCCGTAGTGCGTCTCCTCGAACGGCGACACCACCTCGACGGCCGGGTCGGCGCGGAAGGCGTCCGCATCGGGGACCCTCAGCACCGTCCGCGCCTGCGGCTCCCGGTCCTCGGGGATCTCGGCGATGAAGATGTAGGGCCCGTCGCCGTTGCGCAGCAGCCCGGAGTTGTGATCGGTCGAGAACTCGAGTTCATAACCCAGCGCCTGGAAGAACTTGGCCGCCTTCCCCCAGTTGTGGGTCTCCAGGAACACGGCCTCGATGCCCTCGGTGCTCATCTCAGGTCTCCTTCTCGGTTGATCGCCGTTGCGGCGTGCCGTCGTCGTCGAGATAGGCGCGCAGCGCCTGCGCCACCAGCGCCGACAGTGACAGCTCCGACTCGATGGCGCGGTGCTTGACCTGCTTGATCAGTCCGACCGGCAGGTACACGTTGAACTGCTTGACGTCCTCGTCGCCCACGCGAACATGCTAGCAAACTAACTCACTAGTCGCCCGTTCCGCGGACGCACCCGAGCGGCTTCGGGCCTGTCGACGCGCCATCCCCGATCCGCGAGGGCGGGGGGGCTCCCTCTAACCCTCGCGGGGACGGGCGCACCCGAGGTAGGTGACGACCGGCCTGCCGCCGGGTTCGAGGACGAAGCCCGTCATCGCCGGGACCGCCTCATCGGTGATCTTCCCGCTCCGGCGGGCGATGATGGCACGGACGAGGCCGAGGACGCTCTTGGGCTTGAAGGAGCAGACGTCCTCGTTGCGCAGGCCGTGGGCGGCGAGCGCGGCCCGGACCTCCTCGGGGGTGCGCAGCCGCACGGCCGTGTAGCGATCACGGGGCATGATCCGCGTGAACGGCAACGACTGGAAGGCCCACAGGTAGATCAGCCGGGACACCGGCGTTCGGTTGACCGTGTCGTAGAACAGGACACCATCTGGCCGCAGCAGACGTGACGCGTGCGCCACAACCCTGTCGAGGTCCTCAGCGATCTCGAAAGTGTCAGTACAGAAAACGACGTCGAAGTATCCGCCCGCGAGACCGGGGTTCTCAGCGGGCGCCGTGACGTATTCGACGGCCTCGCCGTGGGACGCCCGCCGCGCCAGGTCGGTCGCGTCCGGGGACGGGTCGAGGGCGACGACGTCGAAGCCGAGCCCGGCCAGGCCCCGGGCGAGGAGGCCGCGTCCACTGCCGATGACCAGCGCGCGTCGTTCGGCGGGGTCGATGCCGAGCCGGCGCAGGGCCGAGGTGAGGTACTCAAGGCGCACCTCCTGGAAGGCGAGGGCGCGGACGTGGCGGCCGTCGACTGCCCCCGGCGTCCGTGAGTCGAGTTCGATGATCGGAGCCACGACATCCTCCATTTAGTTCCTTGAGGGAACTCATACTAGTACCCTAAGGGAACTCGGGTAGCCTCGGTGGGTGACCAGAACCTCCCTCGCCGACGTCGCGTGCTCGATCGCGCGTGCGACCGATCTGTTCGCCGACGCATGGACGGCGCTGATCATGCGGGACGTCCTGATGGGCGTGACCCGATTCGACGACCTGGCCCGCGACCTGGGCGTCTCGCGCAAGGTGCTGGCGGCCAGGCTGTCGCGGCTGGTGGAGGAGGGCGTTCTGACCCGCGAGCGCTACCAGGACCGTCCGCCGCGTGAGCACTACCTCGCGACCGAGAAGGGCGAGGAGCTCTATCCCGTCCTGCTCGCCCTGATGCGGTGGGGCGACCGCTGGCACAGCGGGGAATCCGGGCCGCCGTTGCGCATCCGCCACCTGGAATGCGGGCACGACACCGAGCCGGTGATGGCGTGCGGGCACTGCGGCCACCCGCTCACCGTCGACAACACCACCCAACTCCCCGGCCCCGGCGGCCGCGTCGGCCCGGGCACCCAGGTAATCGGTCCTCTCATCGCAGCCAGGCAGCCCCCCGAATAACCGCCGGATGGTGATCGCCCACCACCCGCCATTCGACACTCGCGCGCCCGTAGCGCTCCAGCGACGGGACCAGAGGCGGACTGCGCCTGCGTCCAGCGTCCGGGCTAACGGGATGCGGGCCGGGGCCGTCGTTCAGTCGGTCCTGGTGTCGTACGTCGCGCGGTTGGCGATCACGTCGTCCATGTGGGTTTCGGCCCAGCTCTTCAAGCCACGCACCATGTGGTGCAGGGAGACGCCCAGGTCGGTCAGCTCGTAGGTGACCGTGACGGGCACGGTGGGCACCACGGCGCGGCTGACGAGTCCGTCGCGCTCCAGCGAGCGCAGCGTCTGGGTGAGCATCTTCTGGCTGACACCCGCCAGCATGCGCGACAGCTCCGAGTAGCGCATCGGCCGCGGCTCGCCGACGCAGACATCGCCTGGCTCACGTGGGCCGTCGCTGCCAAGGGCAGCGAGGATCAGTGCGACCCACTTGCCGGAGATCCGGTTGAGCAGTTCGCGGCTCGGACACGCCGCCAGGAAAGCGTCGTACTCCACCTTGGACTGTGCCCGCTGCTGGGCCGCCGTCGTTGTCGCCACTGCTCGCTCCTTCTGCCCTCAAGGTCCCCTACGCACTTTGAGGTGCCTACTTCCTTTTGGAAGGTTACTCCCTAAGAGTGGTGTCGAGGAGCCGCAAGGCACCCTCGCACACACCACGAAAAGACAGAGGTAAGAGCATGGCCTCCTCCCTTCCCGGCGGCACCTGGATCTTGGGCGACCTGTCCGTCTCCCGGTTCGGCTACGGCGCCATGCAGCTCGCGGGTCCCGGGGTCATGGGCCCGCCTGCGGACCGCGACGCCGCACTCGCCGTCCTCCGCGAGGTCAGGGATCTCGGGATCACGCACATCGACACCGCCGGCGCCTACGGGCCGCGCTTCACCAACCGGCTCATCCGTGAAGCCCTGCACCCCTATCCCGAAGCGCTGCACATCGTGACCAAGGTCGGAGCCGACCGCGACCCTCAGGGCGGCTGGCCCCCTGCCCGCAAGCCCGAGGATCTGCGCCGCGCCGTCCACGAGAACCTGGAAGATCTCGGCCTCGACGCGCTCGACCTGGTCAACCTCCGGCTCGGCGACGCCGAGGGGCCTCGACCCGAATCCGTCGCCGAGGCGCTCGGAACACTCGTCGAACTCCAGCAGCAGGGACTGATCCGGCAGCTCGGCGTGAGCAACGCGACGGCGGAGCAGGTCGCCGAGGCACGCGCGATCGCACCGATCGTGTGCGTGCAGAACATGTACAACCTCGCCTACCGCCAGGACGACAAGCTGATCGACGAACTCGCCGAACAGGGCATCGCCTACGTGCCCTTCTTCCCACTCGGCGGCTTCAGCCCCCTGCAGTCCTCGGCGCTCTCCGCCGTGGCCGCCCGGCTGAACGCCACGCCGTTGTCCGTCGCCCTGGCCTGGCTCCTGCACCGGTCCCCGAACATCCTGCTCATCCCCGGAACCTCGTCAACGGCGCACCTCCGCGAGAACGTCGCCGGCGCGGGACTCCGCCTCTCCCCCGAAGACCTCGCCGAACTCGACAAGATCGGCCGCCAATGACGTAGCTACAGTCCGACCGGAACCGGACGAGGAATGCCGCTGTTCGTCGCCGGCGCGATCCACGCGGGCGCCGGCGTCGGACTGTCGGACAAGCCGCCGCGATCCCGGCCCTGTCCCCCTCACCGCCGCTCTTCCACGGCGCCCAGGCCAACGACCGGCTCTGGCATTTCGCCTTCAACCGCCTCACCGAGCTGCTCATCCAGGGCAAGGAGCGCATCTTCGTCGGGCACCAGATCGCCACCAAGGCCGTCCGCAAGCTCCCCGACCACGCCGTCGAACGCTACGTCGGTCCCCTCGCCTCCGACCCCGACGCCCTGCGCGCCAGCTTCGCGTTCTACCGCGCGCTCGACACCACCATCGCGCAGAACCAGCGGCGCAAGGCCCGGCGGCTGACCATCCCCGTTCTGGCGATCGCCGGAGCGGGCAACTCCGGCGACCTGGTCGAAAAGACCATGCCGCTTGCCGCCGACGACGTGGAAAGCGTGATCACCCTCGACTACGGCCACTACCTCGCTGGAGAGGCCCGCCCGACGAGATGCTGGTGGTCTTCAACCGTTCCTCGCTCCCACCGCGAGCCCGTCGCAGCGGCCCGCTTGATCTCCCATCAAGCACGGGCGGGGCCAGCTGCCATGGCGACGAGCAGGCCTGGCCCTGAGCGCCGACGACCTCGCCGCCATCGAAGAAGGTCGGCCCGAGGGCGGCCTGGGCGGACGCTTGACCTGACCATCCCCGCACACCGGCCCGAAGGGCCGCGACGAGCACCGACCCTCGCCGCTGCCCTCGCGCCACTGCCGGGCAGCGACCCACCGAACAAGAGTCACGTCAAGGAGTTGGCAATCATCCGGGGGCGTGATCACCTTCTGCCCTATTCCGCCCAGCCCCCACCATGCGGTGTGGAAGCCTCGGGGACCTGCATGTCGACGATTTTCAACACCCGATCGGGCTTGGGCGGCTGGCGTCGGCGGCCGGGTGTCAGTGGCTGCTGTGGCTTTGTCTGGTGGTGCGGTCGGTGAGCAGGTCGGTGACCGAGCGCGGGGTGCGGCCGAGGAGTTCGGTCAGGAGCGGGTCGACTCCGGCGAAGCGGCCCTGGCGGGCGGCCTGGAAGAGGGTGAGCAGCATGCGGGCCGTGGCCTGCGGGGAGCCCGCTGCGACCTGGTCGGCGATCCACTGCTCGTCGTCGACGACGACCCGTTCGATGGTGCGGCCGGTGAGGGTGGAGGCGATCTGGGCGATGTCGTCGAAAGTGACGGCGTCGGGAGCGGTGAGGGTGATCGGGCCGTCGAAAGAGCGGTCGGCGGCGAGGATCAGCGCGGCGGCTTCGGCGGCGTCGGCGCGGTCGGTCCAGGAGACGGGGCCGTCGGCCGGGGCGGTGATGGTTCCGGTTTGCTGCCAGGGGCCCAGGAACCAGTCCAGGCTGTGAGCGTAGAAGCCGTTGCGCAGCGAGGTCCAGGCGATGCCGGTGTCGGCGAGCAGCGCTTCGGTGGCGGCGTGGTCGCCTGCGGGCGGGAACGGGCTGTCGAGACCGGCGCCCTGGTGGCTGGTGTAGAGGATGCGCCGCGCGCCGGCTGCGACTGCGGCTTCGATGGCGGTGCGGTGCAGAGCGACGGCGTCGGCGCTGGGGTCGTTGGAGGAGACCAGCAGCACCTGCTCGGCGCCTTCGAACGAGTCACGCAGGGCGTCCGGGTCGTCGTAGGAGCCGCGCCGCACGCGCACGCCGCGGTCGGCGAGGTGCTGCGCCTTGCCGACGTCGCGCACGCTGACGCCGATCCGGCCGGCGGGGACCAGCTTGAGCAGGTGTTGGACGGTGGCGCCGTTGAGGGCGCCGGTCGCGCCGGTGACGATGATCATGATTAGTTCTCCTGTCGGTGGTCTCACCGAATCCGGGCTGCCCCGTGCCGGGGCCACGGCCCTGGTGCAGCGGTGGCCGCTATCGCACTTGCAGTAGCGGGAGCAGGACGTCGTCGACGAGGTGCTCCACGAACGGCCGGTCACAGGGCCGGCCGGCGAAGACGAGCCGGTGCACGATGACGGCCGGGGCGATCTCGGCGAACAGCGCGGCCGCGCCGGGCACCAACCGCTCACCGCTCTCAACGGCGCTGCGGAACGGCTCCTGGGTCATCGCCGCCTCATCCCGGCGCAGGATCCGCCGCATCTCCGCAGCCAGGCCGGGGTCGCTGCGCATGCCGGTGAACAAGGCGCCCAGTAGCCCGATCTCCTGCCCGGCGATCTGATCGGCCAGCCACTGCACGGTCGCCAGCAGTGCCGCACGCAGATCGCCCGGCGGGGTGGCCGGGGGTGTCGCCGGCGCGCGGTGTTCGACCGCCGCGGCCACCAGAGCGGCCTTGCCCCGATGGCGCCGGTAGACCGTCGGCTTGCCGACCCCCGCCCGGGCCGCGACCGCGTCGATCGTCAGCTGGTCGTATCCGACCTCGGTCAGCACCAGCAGCGTCGCCTCAAGGATCGCGATGTCACGTCCGGCGTCACGAGGCCTGCCGCGCACCGGCGCGGGCCCACGCCCATCCGACACCGCCCACCTCTCTCGGTTAACGAAACGAAACTGACACGTAATGTAATCCAGGAAGGGGCGGGCGTCCAGCCAGGTGCTGGAAGATCGACCTGCTGAACGAAGTGCTACGGCAGATCGCGGCACTGGGACGCATCAGCCTCGAGGCGGCCGACGAACTAGGCGCGCGCTCGCGGCGCGCCATGGGGGCAACCAGCATCAGAACGAAAGGTCCCGTTAGGCGGTCGCTCGGTTTGACGCCGGCGTGGCTTCTTCTTCGGATGCGTCTCGGGGCCGAGCCATCGCGCGCTGCTGGTGGTGTGCGTGGCGGTGCTGGCGCAGTGTGGCCGGCTACAGCCGTAGCCAACGACCACCGCCCACGTCGTTGGGACCGTGGAGGCGCGGGAGGCCTGCCAGTCTTACGACGCCTGTCGCTGACTTCAGTCCCAAGTCAGGTAGCGGTAGTGCCGGTCGATGATTCCTGCCGTAGCACGACTGAGTCCGGCGATTTGCGAGGGGCAGGCCGTCAGTCGGTGGGCTCGGGCTTGGTTCGGATCATGACCGACTCCCAGCCGGAGAATTCCTGGAACCCGTGTCGGCCGTAGAGCTGTTGGGCATCGGCGGTCAGCAACATGATGGCGGCGACGTCTGCGACGTCGGGATGGGCCAGCGCAATCCCGATCAACCAGTCGCCGAGGCCTTGGCCGCGGTAGGCCGAGATGATGAAGACGTCGTCCAACCAGGCATAGGTGACGGTGTCGCTCACCACCCGGGCGAAGCCGACCATCGCCTCGTCGTCGGTGTAGACGCCCAGGCACAGTGATGCGGCCATTGCCCGTTGCACCACTTCGCGGGTCACGCCTGGCCGCCAGTACGACTCGCGGGTGAGAAAGCCGTGGACGACGTCGACCTGGATCAGGTCCGGGTCATCGCTGATGACGAAGCCCTCGCGCCGGGCCAGTATCCGGGACACCTTCCCCAGCATCCCCCACCGGCCACCGCGAAGCAGCGTGTTCGGGTGCATGCCAGGGCGGGACGCGCGGCTGGCCGTGCGTAATTACCAGCGGCGAGACCATCTTGCGCCACTTCCTGATGATCGGGATTCCGTGTATCGCGGGCGTATCGAAAACCGCATACGCCACCGCAACAGCTTTCCGCCTTCAGTGGAGGCATGGACCACAGCGCATCACTGTCAACGCCGGCTCGTCGTACAGGCGGGGTCGTGCTCGTCGGTGTGACGATCCTCGGTGTAGCAATCGCCGCGTTCGTGCAGTGGCCGCTCGTCGCGTCCGCTCCCTCGGATTCGTCGGCCGAAGTCGACCTGTCGAGCAGTAGACAGACCACCCTGGACGAGGGTGACGGTGTCATTCCCGGCGGGGCGGCGGTGTCGGTGTTCGACGAGGAGATTCCGGCGGTGGGCAAGCTCGACAGGGACCTCCTCGATGCCTTGCGTCGGGCGGCGATGGACGCAGAAGCCGACGGCGTCCGGTTTCGGGTCAACAGCGGTTGGCGGTCGCCCGAGTATCAGCAGCGATTGTTGCAGGACGCTGTCGTCAAGTACGGCTCGCAGAAAGAGGCCGCGCGGTGGGTGGCCACTCCGGAGACATCTGCCCATGTGTCGGGTGAGGCGGTCGACATCGGCCCGCCCCATGCCGCGGCTTGGCTTTCTGAGCACGGTGTCGCATACGGGCTGTGTCAGATCTATCGCAATGAGCCATGGCATTACGAACTGCGTCCAAATGCCGTCGACGACGGTTGCCCGCCGATGTATACGGATCCGACCGAGGACCCGAGGATGCGGCCGTGAACCGGGCCCCGGTCGCGCTTCAGCGCCGACCAAGCACCTTTCGTCCGCCGACCTTGGAGACGCTCCCGGTGGCGGTGGCTGCGAACGTGGTCGAAATTCGTGCACGGACCCGGAGCACGATCATGGCCGTGGTCAAAGCCGACGGTTACGGCCACGGCGCGGTCACGGTCGCCGAGGCCGCCGTTGCCGCCGGTGCCGGGTGGCTTGGGACGACGAGCGTCACGGAGGCTTCTGCGCTGCGCACCGCGGGGTTGGCGGTGCCGATTCTCACCTGGCTGCACCCCTTCGGGATCGACGCCGAGGCGGCGGCGGCCAACAGGGTCGATGTCGCGGTCGGGTCGGTGGACGAGATCGGCGCGCTTCTCAGCCCGCGTCGACGGTGCGGATTCATCTCCATGTCGACACCGGGATGTCCCGCGGCGGCTGCCCCCGCGGGCAGTGGGACGAACTGATCGGCATCGCTCAGCGTGGTCAACGGGCTCGGAGGATTCGCGTCGTGGGTGTCATGGGGCATCTTCCGCTGGTCGACCGGGCCGAGCCCGCGGCGAACGCGCCGGCGGTCGCTCGTATGCGCGAGGCGCGGCAGGCGGTCCGGGACGCGGGGCTCGGTTCGCCGCTTGCTCATCTTGCGGCCACGTCGGGGACGCTGACCGACCCGGCGACACATTTCGATATGGTCCGCGTCGGGGCGGGACTGGTCGGCATCGATCCCTCCGGAACCGTGAAGATGCACGGCGCGTCCCGTCTGACCGCACCGATCGTGCACACAGCGGCGGTTGAGGCCCGCACGCCGGTCGGTTACGACGGCACTTATGTCACCGATCGCGCCACCCATCTGAGCGTCCTTCCTATCGGTTATGCCGACGGGATCCCGCGAGAGTTCTCGTCCCAGGCCGGCGTCGAGATCTGCGGGCGCCGTTTCCCGGTCGTCGGACGGGTCTCGATGGACCAGATCGTGATCGATACCGGTGCCGAGTCGTTCTCCGTTGGCACGTCCGCGACCGTTTTCGGCCCGGACGGGGGTGCGGTCCCGGCCGTCCAGGACTGGGCTCGTTGGGCCGGGACCATTCCGCACACCATCGTTACCGGCATCGGGCCGCGCGTGAAAAGGAGCACCGCATGACACAGCGAATCGTTGTGATCGGCGGCGGGGAAAACGCCGAGTACGACGTCTCTCTGGCCACGGCCACAGCGGTCGCAAAGGCGCTGCGTTCCAGCGGATTCGACGTGGACGAGCTGACCATCGACCGCGACGGGATATGGAGGAGAGGAGCGGACGCGCTCGGGTCACAGGCCATCGGTTCCTTGGCCGCGGCACTGGGCGTCATTGAACGTGCCGACGTCGTCTTTCCCGCAGTACACGGCCCGTCCGGCGAGGATGGGACCCTCGCGGCCTTGTGCGCCCTCACCCACACGCCGATGGTCGGCTCAGGACTGCGCGCCGGAGCGCTCGGCATGGACAAATGGGCGACCAAGCTCGTGGCGGAGGCCCTCGGGATCCGCACCGCTCCCGGCCGGTTGGTGGCGGCGTCAGAGATCGCCGATGTCGAATTCGAGAAGGTTGCGGTGGTGAAGCCGGTCTCGGCCGGGTCGAGTTTCGGTGTTGCCCTGGCACGCGACGCCTCCGAGCTACACGACGCGCTGCGCAGTGCGGCGCGATTCGACGACCGGATCCTGGTCGAGGACGTCGTCCCGGGCCGGGAGATCGATGTGGCCGTCCTGCGGGAGGCCGACGGCCGTCGATGGGCGTCGCCACCACTGGAGATCCACACCACCGGCCTGTTCGACACTCGGTCGAAGTACGACGGTTCAGCACGGTTCGGCGTGCCCGCCGACATCGGCGACAGAGACCGGTCAGCCCTCACCGGGGCGGCGCTGCGGATGTTCGACGCGCTCGGCTGCGCCGGTGTCGCCCGCATCGACTTCTTCCTCACCGACCACGGGCCCGTCCTCAACGAGGTCAACACCATGCCGGGGATGACGGCCGAGTCCCAGGTGCCGAGAATGTTCGCCGCAGCCGGCCTGTCCTACGAGCAACTGGTCGCGCGCCTGGTCGATGCTGCCACCGTGCCCGGACCCACACCCAGGGCTCTGAGCGTGTGAAGCCATGACCCCGATCGGGCCGCCAGGTCTGCCCTTGCGAACACCTCGCCCGGCACGCCGACGAAGGAAAGCGCATGAACAACGTCAGCCACACCGCCGCTCCGTCCGCAACCACGATCTCGCGTCACGCCGTCCCGCTGTGGCGCACCGGCGGGCTCGCCGCCGCCCTGGCCACCACCGCCATCGCCGCCATCGCCCGAAGCGCGGGGTGTCCCTGGAGATCGACGGCGAACCGATCCCGCTGCTCGGCTTCACCCAACTGACGCTGGCGTGCGCCGCGATCGGCATCGTGCTGGCCGCAGCGCTGCGACGCTGGGCCGCGTCCCCCAGGCGCGTTCGTGGCGGTGACCGCCGCTCTCACGGTGCTGTCCGCCGTGCCTGACCTCGTCATCTCTGCGGCGCCGTCGACCAGGGCCGTCCTCATGGGCGCCCACCTCGTGGCCGCGGCGATCGTCGTACCGCTCGTACCCGTCTGCACCCGCTGACACCGCAGCCGTCAGCGGACGTGACTCGGCCTCAGGGCTCGCGGGCGCGAAGGTACGCGTCCAGGTCGGCGGCGCCCTTCAGCATGGCGCGGCCTCGGGCGGACAGGCGGCCCTGCCAGTCGCGCAGGGTCGACTCCAGCGGGGCGACGCCTCCGGCGGAGCGGACCTGGGCGATCAGCGGGGCGATCTGTTCCAGCAGGTAGCCGCCCCGCCTGAGCTGGTGAGCGAGCCGGACGTCCCGCACGTCGGCTGCGCTGTAGACCCGGTAGCCCGTCTGCGGGTCGCGGCGCGGCCGCACCAGCCCGGCGCTCTCCCACTTGCGCAGGGTGGCAGGGCGGATGCCGAGCCGCTTGGCCAGCGGGCCGATGAACGTGTCGCCGCGCTCCTGCGGCACGGGCGCCAGATCGCGGAGCGCGGCTTCGACGGCCTGGAGGGTGCGGCGGTCGTCGAGGAGCTGGCCGTGGCTCTCGTCGATGAGCCGCAGCGCGTCCTCGGTGGCACCGCGGTTGACCGCCTGCATGATCGACGTGGCCGTCCGGTGGCCGTGCCCGGGCACGAGTGCGAGGAACGCGCGCAGGGCCAGCGCGTGCAGCGCCGTGTAGGTGCGGTAGCCGTGGACGGTGCGTTCGGCGGCGGGCAGGATGCCGGCGTCCTCGTAGTTCCTGATCGCCTGGGTCGACAGACGGTGCTCGCGCGCCAGGTCCACTGGCCTCATGGATGCATCACCGATTGAAGGTCCATCGCGCTGAGAGAGAGGATTTCCGCGAAAAGTTTACACCGAGGGTTCAACGATAGCGTTTAAGGTATGGAAATCATGGACACGGCCCGCGCGCTCAATGGCGCGGGCGTCTCGGCGTTCCTCCGGTCGCTTCCCGCCAAGCCCCTTCTGCTCGGTTTGGGCGAGGCCCGGCACTTCGTCGGGGAGCTCGGTGAATTGCGCAACGAGATGTTCCGGCATCTGGTCGAGCACGAGGGTTACCGGTCGTTCGCCATCGAGAGCGACTGCCTCAGGGGCCTGGTGGTGGACGACTACATCGCGACGGGCACGGGCTCACTCGATGACGTCATGGAACGCGGCTTCAGCCACAACTTCGGCACCTTCCCGGCCAACCGCGAACTCGTGCGCTGGATACGCGCGTACAACGAGGAGCATCACGAAAGGCTCCGGTTCTACGGGTTCGACGGCCCGCTGGAGTATTGGGCCGAGAGCCCGCGCCAGGCGCTCACCGCCCTCTACGCCCTTCTCGACGGCCCGCTCCCCCGCACTGTCGTCACCAGCGAAACCTTGGACACGCTGCTCGGCCCGGACGGCCGCTGGTCGAACGAGGCCACGGCCATGGACCCGTCCCAGTCGATCGGCCGGTCCCCCGCCGCGCAGCGGCTGCGACTGATCGCCGACGACCTGGTGGCACTGCTCGACATGCAGGTGCCGCAACTGAGTGCGGAGGACGCGGAGCGGGCGGCACTGTACGGGCGCACGGCCGTCGGCCTGCTCCGCTACCACTACTGGATGGCCGACACGTCCCCGGCACGGTGGACCCGGCTGTCGGCCCTGCGCGACGCGATGATGGCCGACAACCTGCAGGCCATCGCCGAGCAGGGCCCCGCCCTGGTCTTCGCCTCCAATCTCCACCTGCAGCGGAACAAGAGCGTCATGCCGTTCGGCGACCAGCAGCTGGAGTGGTGGAGCGCGGGCGCGATCGCCGGAAAGTACCTGGGCGACCGGTACGCTTTCCTTGCCTCAGCTTTCGGCACGGCCGGCGACGACGTCCCTCCCCCGGACACCGTCGAGGGCGTCCTGTCCACGCTCCCGTGGGACCGCTCACTCATCGACGCCCGCCGCCTGGCCGAGGCCATCACGAAGCCCGTCCCGCGCACCTCCCGCGATTTCGCCTATTTCCCGCTGGACCCGGCCCACCTCGACACGATCGACGGCGTCGTCTTCCTCAAGCAGGCCGTCAGACTGGGAAAGCTGGGTTGACCGGCGGGTGCGCGTCAGGCTGGGCGTGACACGCACCCGCTGCCGGAGCCGAAGTGGCGGGACGGCACGCAGACTGCTGTGCCGCACCGTCAGCTCGTTGCCGCCCAGACTGTGATCACGTTGTGAGGCCGAGGACAGCCAGGGAACACACCCGGGGCGCCCGCCGCCCGCCTGCTTCTACGGGAGGTCTACTCGGGCTGTCGGGTGAGGCTGTCGAGCATCAGGTTGAGGGTGAAGTCGAACCGCTGGTGCTCGGTTCCGGAGGTCAGTTCGGCGGCGTGGCTTCTGGTGTGGGGGAACTGGTCAGCGGGCAGGGTGCCGAGGCGGTGCAGGAGTTCGTCACGGCTGAGGACCCACTCCTGATCCCGGTCGGTCTTTCGCGCGTGGACCAGGGAGATCTCCAGGGTGTAGGCGGCGACGTAGAGGGACAGGGCGTCCAGCGCCCAGGCCGCGGTCTGGGGTTCCACTCCGCCGGCGAGCAGGATCGCCAGGATCGCCTCGCTCACCCGCAGGGTCTCCAGGTTGGTGGGGACGGTGGCCAGCGCCGCGCGGGAGATGCCGGGGTAGCGCAGGTACTGGTCGCGGATCTGGCCGTACACCTGCAGGATCTGTTCGCGCCACCGGTCCGGGTCGGGTTCGGGGAGCACGAGCTCGGAGCTGAGCCGTCCGATGATCAGGTCGTCGATGTCGGCCTTGTTGACCACGTGCGCGTACAGCGAGGACGGGCTGGTGCCCAGCTCGCCGGTGATCGCGCGGATCGTCAGCGCGTCATAGCCCTGGGTCGCGACCACGTGCAGCGCCGCGTCGATGATGCGGTCGACGGTGAGCGGTGCACGGCGCGGCTGGGCCGGGGCGGTGCCGGGCTGCAGGTGCCGGGCCGCCCGGCGTGCTTTCGGATCTCGGGGCATGCCCTCATCCTACGCTTTGACATGAACTAAGTTCGCCACATAGAACTAAGTTCATGTCAACTGAACAAAGTTCTCCAGCGCGGTCTCCCGCCGCAGAGTCCCTTGTCCTGCCGCTGCGCCGAGCCTGGCTCGTCCTCGCGGTCGTGGTCATCGCCGACATCATGGACGTGCTGGACTCGACCATCGCCAACCTCGCCGGGCCCTCGATCCGCGCCGATCTGGGCGGCGCCGACACTACGGTGCAGTGGGTGCTGGCCGCCTACACCGCGGCCTTCGCCCTCGGCCTGGTGACCTCAGGCCGGCTGGGCGACCTGGTCGGCCGCCGCCGCCTGTTCCTGGCCGGCATGGCCGGGTTCACCATCGCTTCGCTGGCGTGCGGCCTCGCGCCCGGTGTCGGGTTCCTGATCGGCGCCCGCGCCCTGCAGGGCCTGTGCGGAGCGGTGATGATCCCGCAGGGATTCGCCCTGGTGAAGATCGTCTTCCCGCCCGAGCACCTGCGCCGGGCCCTCATCCCGTTCGGCCCGATCATGGGCCTGGCCACGGTGGCCGGGCCGATCCTGGCCGGCTGGCTGCTGCACCTGGACCTGTTCGGCGGCCAGTGGCGCTCGATCTTCCTGATCAACGTCCCGATCGGCGTCGCCGCCGCGGCCCTGGGCGCGTGCTTCCTGCCCCGCAATGCCGGCGAGGACGCCTCCACCCGTCTGGACCTGCGCGGCGTCGGCCTCCTCACCCTGGCCTCAGCGCTGCTGATCATCCCCCTGGTGCAGGGCCGCGAACTCGGCTGGCCGCTCTGGACCTACGCCATGATGGCCGCCTCGGTCCCGGTGCTCGCTCTGTTCGCGGTCTCCGAACGCCGCGGCGCCCACCCAGTGATCACCCCGTCGCTGCTGCGCAAGCGCAGCTTCGTCGTCGGCCTGGTCATCGTCTGCGGCTTCTACTCCGCGCTCACCGGATTCCAACTCGCCCTCAACCTGATGCTCCAACTCGGCGCGCACTGGACGCCCCTGCACACCGGCCTCACCCTGATTCCCTGGGCCCTGGGCAGCGCCATCGCCGTCGGCCTCGCCGGGGCCTTCCTCGCCGAGCGACTCGGACGCGCCACCCTGCACCTCGGCCTCGGCATCGCCGCCGCCGGCCTGACCGCACTCGGCTGGACCATCGCCCACGCCCAGGACTCGCTGACCTCCTGGACCCTCGCGCCCGCCCTGCTGATCACCGGCTTCGGCTCCGGCCTGGTCTTCATCCCCGTCTTCGACTACGTCCTCGGCGACGCCGCCACCGAGGAGGTCGGAACCGGATCAGGCATGCTCAACGCCGTCCAGCAGTTCGCCAACGCCACCGGCGCCGCCGCTCTCGGCACCGTCTTCTTCGCCCAGGCCGGGCATGGCGGCTTCTATGACGCCGGTGAACTCATCACCGCGCTCGCCGCCGCCCTCTACGTGGTCACCTTCCTCCTGGTCGGCCTCCTGCCCAAACACGCCCAGCAGGCAAACGCCTGAGAGGCCGGTGTCCTCCGGGATTCGCCGGGAACGGCGCCTAAGAGACGGCTTCCAGCGGCAGGTCGTTGCCGCGCCACGTTGCCGCCAGCTTCTCGACCGGCACGTTGAGTGCCTCGCCGAGGCAGACGATCGTGCCGAATCCGGGGGACGGCAGTCGTCCGGTCTCGATCTTGCGCAGGGTCTCCGGCGAGATTCCGGCCGCGTGCGCGACCTCCGCCGGGTCGCGTCCCGCCCGCGCTTGGCGCAGCAGGGAACCGAGACGTCTGCCGGCTTCGATCTGCTCAGGTGTGAGCGGTTGGCGGACCATGCCCCCAGGATAGGGTTGGTATTACTATACCGGCAAGTGCTAGAGTCCAGGTATAGTTATACCAACCCCCTGTGACGCGAGGTATTCGTGATCGAGCTGAAGACGCCTGCGGAGATCGAACGCATGCATGTGACCGGGCGTTTCGTCGCCGAGGTGCTCTCGGAGGTCGGCCGGCTCGCCGACGTGGGCGTCAACCTGCTGGACCTGGAGCACCACGTCCGCGGCATGATCAAACGGCGCGGGGCGGAGTCGTGCTACTGGGACTACGCGCCGTCCTTCGGACACGGCCCGTTCCGCAACGTCATCTGCCTGTCCGTCAACGACGCCGTCCTGCACGGCCTCCCCCACGACTACACGCTGCGCGACGGAGACGTGCTCAGCGCGGACCTCGCGGTCAGCATCGATGGCTGGGTGGCCGATTCGGCGCGGACGGTCGTCGTCGGCACCGCCGCCGAGGAGGACCTGCGGATCATCCGCGCCACCGAGGAGGCGTTGGAAGCGGCGATCGAGATGGCACGTCCGGGCAACCGCCTGGGTGACATCTCGGCGGCCATCTGGGCGGTGGCCCGCGACTACGGCTATCCGGTCAACACCGAGTTCGGCGGCCACGGCATCGGCCGCACCATGCACGAGGACCTCCACGTTCCCAACAAGGGCCGGGCGGGCCGCGGCCTGAAGCTCCTGCCGGGGCTGACCCTCGCGCTCGAACCCTGGTTCGCGCGTACGACCGACCGGATCGTCTACGACGCCGACGGCTGGACCATCCGGTCGGCCGACGGCTCGCGCACGGCCCACTCCGAGCACACGGTCGCCATCACCGAGGACGCCCCCATGGTGCTCACCCGGCGTGAAGCCGAGACCCTAGCGACGCAGGCGCCGTAAAGATCAACGCAGCAGGGGCCAAGAGGTGCGGTGCGGCGGCCGCGGCGGTGGAGAGGCCGAGCGGCGTCGCCACCCGGAAATCCTGAGCGTCACGCCGGCGGCCGGGCGAGTTTGGCGGCCACGGCGTCCAGGACCCAGTCCAGGCCGGTCGTGAACGACGTCTCGGCGTCCACCTCCGTGCCGTCGTACACGAACTTGGCCAGCGCCGGGAAGCGGCCCGTGTCCAGCATCCTGCTCAGATGCGGGCCGGAGGCGCGCTGCCAGTCGCGCTTGGACAGGCCGGTGGCGCGCTCGGCCCGCAGGTTCGCGATCTCGCGCCTGACCGCGCCGGTGAGGTAGGCGCTGACGGTCTCCACGGCGCGCTGGACGGTGTCGAGATCGGCGAGGCCGTCGAGGGCGGCCAGCGTGGACTCGGCCACCGCGAGGGCGTTCGGGCCCAGCGTCGGACGGCCGCCGAGCAGGTCGGCCAGCCATGGGTGACGGAGGGCGGCCTGCCTGGTGCGGTGGGCGCGAATCTGCAGCGCCTCCCGCCAGTCACCCGGCTGCTCCTCGGGAAGGATCTCGGCATACACCTCGTCCACCATGAGGTCGAACAGCTCCTCCTTGGTGGAGATGTATCCGTACAGCCGCATCGGGCCGACGTCCAGCCGGGCGGCGACCTTGCGCAACGACACCGCCTCCAGCCCGCCCTCGTCGGCCAGCGCGATGGCTGCGGCCACGATTCGCGCCCGGTCGAGCGGAGCGGGGCGCGTCGGCGGCTCCGGTCGGTCCCACACAGTCATGGTCACACCGTACTGTTGCGATACACCGTAATAGCAAAATACAGTGTATCGACATGAGACACCGTATCGCCGTGGTCGGGAGCGGCCCCGCCGGCCTGACGTTCGCCCGCGTCCTGCACCGCCACGATCACCCCGTCACCATCCTCGAACGCGATCCCTCCCCCGACGCCCGTCCCCCGGGCGGCACGCTGGACCTGCGCGAAGGGCTGGGCCAGCTCGCGCTGAGGAAGGCGGGGCTGCTGGCGGAGTTCCAGGCGCTGTCGCGTCCCGAGGGGCAGGCCATGCGCATCCTGGACGCGGACGGGACCGTCCTGCGCGACTGGCCGCCCCGTCCGGACGACCGGGCCAATCCCGAGATCGACCGCGGGCAGCTCCGTGACCTGCTGCGCGGCCCCCTGGACGTTCAGTGGGGGCGGGCCGTGACCAAGGTGGTGCCGGGGACACGGGACGGCGTGCTGGTCCATTTCGCGGACGGGCGACAGGAGACGTTCGACCTCGTGATCGGCGCGGACGGTGCCTGGTCCCGGGTCCGCCCGGCGGTCTCGTCCGCGACGCCGGACTACACCGGCGTCACCGCGGTCGAGACCTCCCTGGACGACGTCGACACCCGCCACCCCGACCTCGCCCGGCTGGTCGGCGACGGTTCCGTGGCGGTGTACGGCGTGAACCGCGCCCTCGTCGCCCAGCGCAACAGCGGCGGACACGTCAAGGTGTACGCCCAGTTCCGCGCGCCACTGGACTGGCACGCCAACCTGGACCTGGACGACGTCGAGGCCGTGCGATCAAGCCTGCTGGCCCTGTTCGACGGCTGGGCCGCTCCCGTCCTCGACCTTCTCCGCCACGGCACCGCCTTCATCCACCGCCCCCTCTACGTCCTGCCCGTGGCCCACACCTGGGCGCACGTCCCCGGGGTGACGCTATTGGGCGACGCCGCCCACCTGATGCCCCCCTTGGGAGCGGGCGCGAACCTCGCGATGCTGGAAGGCGCCGAACTCGCCGAGTCCATCGCCGCCGTCACCGGCCCCGAAGATCTGGACAAGGCCGTCCGCGCCTTCGAGGAACAGATGTGGACACGGGCCGGCAGGTGGGCGAAGATCACGACGGCCGGCCTGGAACGCCTCGTGAGCTCGGACCCCGCCGAAGCCCTCGCCCTCTTCGACGACGTCCAGCCATCCTGACGGTCGAGCAGCACTAACGGCCCGCAACGGCTTAGCGGGACAGCCCAGACGTAACGCGAACTGGACCGCCGCCACCGCTCACGGACCCGGCGCGGCGGCGACGCCGCGACTCTGAAACAGATCGATGGAGCGGGGCCACAGAGCGGGCCGGCTTCACCTCGGAACGCCGTCGCTGACCTCGCCTCGGGCGGCGGGCGCCGCGCCCTTCCGCCGGCCGCCGGCAGGCCTGGCACCGCGCAGGCCGAAGGCCGAGATCGCCGCCCCCAGCAGCACCATGACCACCGGGATGACGAGCGCGGTGCGATAGGCGTCCAGTACCGCGTCCGGTGAGCCATCGGCGCCCGCCGCGGCCATTCCGTACACCGCGGTCACCGCGGAGATCCCGACCGCCGAGCCGAACTGGGTGAACGTGTACAGCAGCCCGCCGGCCAAGCCCTGCTCCTCCTTGGCCACGCTGCCGGTCGCCGCGATGGTGAGCGGGCCGTAGGCGAGGGCGAAGGCCGTGCCCGTAATGATCAAGGTCGGGAACATCGCCGCGTACGACCAGTCCATCCCGACCGGCAGGAAGAGCACGAAGGCCACGATCGCCAGCAGGAAGCCGCCGAAGATCACCCGGCCGTTGCCGTAGCGGCTCACCAGGCGCGGAGCGAGGGTGGGCGCCAGCACGGCGTCGCAGCCCATGACGATCAGCGCGATCGCCGTCTGCAGGGAGGACCAGCCGCGCAGCTCCTGCAGGTACAGCGTGACGATGAACTGGAAGCCGAAGAACGCGCCCAGAAACAGCAACGCGCCGAGGTGGGCCCGCACCATCGCGGCCTTGCGGAAGATCCCCAGCCGGACGAGCGGCGCTTCGGCGCGCCGTTCGATCACCACGAACACCGCCACCAGCGCCAGCCCGCCGGCGAGCGCGCCGGCGGTCAGCCCGAGCCCGTCGCCGCCGTGCTCGAGCCGGACGATGCCGTAGGCGAACAGCAGCATCGCGGCGGCGGCGCTGGCCGCGCCGACCAGGTCGTAGCCGCGCCGTGCGGGCTCAGGGCGGGCCTCGGCCGGCACCAGCCTGAGCGCCGCGAGCAGGATGGCGCCGGTCAGGAACACCGGGGCGAAGAACACCCAGCGCCAGCCGAGTTCCGTCAGCAGGCCGCCGATGACGAGACCCATCGAGAAGCCCCCGGCGCCCACGCCGGCGAAGACCAGCAGAGCCTTGTCCCGCTGCGGCCCCTCCGGATACGAGGTCGTGATGATCGACATCGCGGCGGGGGTCATGAAGGCGGACGCCACACCGGTCACGAACCGGGCCACGACCAGCATCCAGCCGTCGACCGCGAAGCCGCCCAGCATGGAGAAGACCAGGAAGACGCCCAGCCAGGTGAGGAACATCCGCCGCCTGCCCAGCAGATCGGCGGCGCGACCGCCGAGCAGGGTGAAACCGGCGTACCCGAGCACGTACCCGCTCATCACCCACGCCGCGGTGCCGGTGTTCAAGCCGAGGTCGGCGCGGATGGTGGGGACGGCCACGGCCAGCATGGCGACGTCGCTGCCCTCAAGGAAGATCGTCCCGCACAGGACGAGCAGCAGGGCCCAGCCTCGTCCGCTCTTGGGGGCCGCGGGAATGGTGGACACGGATGCGCCCCTCACCCGTAGAGTCGCTCGGTCACTTCCGGTTCATCGGTAACGGACGCCGTCCGCCGCGCGAGCTGCACCAGCGCGGCCACGCCGCCCATGCCCGCACGTCGAACCGTCCATCCCGGAGTCTCCACAAGCGCCATGGCCGCGACCGTACCGAGCAGCAAGCAACCGCGGCCACACGTTTTGCCCGTACCCGAAGGGCCGGGCGGACGGCCAGCGCTTCTCCAGTTCGCTGAGTTTTGGTGCCCCGCTCGTGGCGCCGGCTAGGACGGAACCGCCTCCGGGACACGCTTGCGGACGACGTAGTGCCGCGCGGCGACGGTCATGACTGCGGCCACGGTGAGCCAGAGGGCCGCGACCATCCAGAGGTTCTCGCCCCCGATCAACGGAGAGAACAGTCCGGCGAAGAACATCCCGAGCGCCACCCGCAGGGTGGCGACCATCCCGGGCGTCGGGGCGCGCCGCACCAGCCGCCAGCCGCTCGCGATCGCCGTGAGCAGGCCGCTGGGCACCATCATCAACGCGAGGATCAGGACCCGCGTGCGCATGTCGGCCGGAGCGGCCTGTGTCCTCTGGGAGGCGCCGTTCGCCGAGATCTCGGTCAGCCGCCCACGCCACACGGTGCCGGTGACGTGGTCGCCCTTCTTCAGGTCGGTGAGGACCGGCTTGCGGTTGGCGTACTCCGTCTCCCACCTGCTCCCGTGCCCGTCGGTCAGGAACGCGCGGTCCACATCGCTCCGGCTGCTGGTCAGCCTGATATCCGACACGGTGAACGTCTGCGTCCACCGGCATTCAGCAGCCCCGGACGGAGGCGCCGCACACCGCGGCGCCGCCTGGTAGGCATGCAGATCGCGAACACCACCGGGCGCGATCCGCAGGCTGAGAAAGACCCCGAGTACCACCAGCGCGACCCCGACCACGAGCATGACCCCGGCGCCGGCCCTGCTGCGCAAGATCCCCCGGGTAGAGAGATACGACATGCCCGCATTGTCGTTGGGTGATCGCGTCGTGCGCGGACCGGGTCCCCTGTGAACAGGAGAATGAAGAGGGCCCCGCCTTCCTCGGTGGTGGAGCTTGTGGCTTTGTCATACACGGGTGCTGTCTCTGCGAACGATGGACCAAGGTGCGGTCTGGGAGTTCGGTTCGTGCCCGAGCGCGGCAAGCGCGCATGCCGCGCCCTGGTCGCGCAGTGATTGCGCGACCGTTGTCAGCCCGAGTTGTCGCGCCACTGCCGCGTCATCCCACCCGGTTACCGCCACGTCATCAGGGATGACACGGCCGGCGGCACGGGCCGCGCGGACGACTCCGGCCGCTTGCTGGTCGCTCATCGCGGCGATCGCATCGGGCGGCTCATCGAAGGCGAGCAGGGTCGCTGCGATTCGCTCGGCTTCGGCCGCGTCATTGCGTGCGCACACGGCGACGATCACGTCGTGCCAGGCGGTGCCGGTGTCCTCGGCCGCTTGCCGGTAGCCCTCCAGCCGCTCACGCGTCACCGGAAACCGAACAGCCGTGATGTCCGCACCGCCCTCGATCGTGCTGGTCCGATCTCGGGAAAGCGGAAAGCTCACCACCGCCGGACGTTGGGCGCCTGCGAACGCGAGAGAACCCACCGCGCGTGCCGCTGCGCGGTTGTCGATGCTCACCAGTCCCATCCCGTTGACCGCCGGCCCTCCGTGGACCACCGCAGGGCGCTTCATCGCCTGGACGGCCGCCAAGATCGGATCATCGTCGGACGTAGTCCAGACGATGAACCCGTCGACGGCGGCGTCGGTGACCCGCGGGACGTCAGCGGAACCCCCCGTGATCGGCAATATGGTCATGCCGTAACCGCGATCGGCGCAGACATCGGCGATCCCCGCGAGGAAGGACGTCGCCTCCGGGTCTTCGAACGCGTAACTCAGATGCTCGCCCATCACGACGCCGAGGGTTCGGGTGCTGCCGCGGCGCAACGACCGGGCACTCGGGTCGGGTCCGGGATAACCCAGTTCGGCCGCCGCGGCGAGCACCTTCGAACGGGCCTGGTCTGATACGCGGTTCGGCCGGTTGTAGGTGTAGGAGGCGGTCATCACCGACACGCCGGCCCGCTCGGCCACCTGCGCGAGAGTCACCCGCTCCGAGCCCGTCGACGATTCCATGAGGGTCAGCCTAGCGGCGTTGTGTATCGTTACACAGATGGGACGGACGTCTGTCGGCTCACCGCACCAAATGATCATTTCGACCGTCGTGGCGTTCGCTGCGTTCGGCTCGTTCTGGGGAGTGTGGGGCGCCTCCGTCCCGCGGGTTCAGCGCCAGGCCGACATAGGAGACGGCCAGTTGGGCCTTGCGCTGCTGTTCGTGGGCGCCGGCGCTCTTCCGGCGATGCTCCTCGTGGGCAGAGCGCTCGATCGATGGGGACTGACGGTCGCGGCCGTGGTCATCGCCGCTCTCGGCTGTGCCGGCGCCGGTATGGTGCTGACCGCGGTTAGCTTGGAGCGTTTGTGCGTAGGGCTGGCTTTCGTCGGGGCGACCAGCGGAGCGGCGGACGTGGCCATGAACGCAGTCGCCGGACGGGCCGAAAGGATCACCGGGCGGCCTGTCATCACCCGCGCGCACGGCGTTTTCTCCAGTCTGGTGGTCCTGGCGAGTCTTGCCACCGGGCTGGCGTCGGCCGCCTCCCTGCCTCTTGTGGTCCCGTTCGCGGGCGTCGCCGTTTTCTCTCTACTTGCCGGCGCCTCCCTGCTCAAGACGCTGCCCACGGGTGCTGCCGCTCAGAGGCACGAGCCCGTCCCGGCAGCGGATCCGGCGCCGTCGACCGGACGTGGGATCGGCCCATTCGTGCTCATCGGAGTGCTCGGCGCGCTGGGGTTCGCCAGCGAGAACGCGCACCAGAGTTGGAGCGCCGTCTTCGCCCACGACGAGCTTCATTCCGGTGCGGGGCTGAGCTCCGTCGCACCCGCTGCATTCGCCGGAACGGTCGCGATCACGCGGTTCTCCATCGGCGGCCTCAAAGCATCCCACTCTCGCACCGTTCTACTCGCCGGCGCGGCGGCCGCTGCGGCCGGAGCGGCCCTTATCGCCGCTGCACCCACGCTGCTCATCGCCGGCTTGGGCCTTACGGTGGCCGCTGCCGGGACCGCAGTGTTGTTCCCGACCCTGCTCGGGATCGTTTCGCGAAACGTCGACGAGTCCCGCCGTGGCCGCGCGACCTCGGTGGTCACGACCGTGTCCTACCTCGGGTTCCTCGTTGGTCCGGTCTACGTCGGAGTATGGGCTGATGCAGTGGGACTCCGCGGAGCCATGGTCGCGGTCGCGGCCCTCGCGGTCGCCCTGTTCGTCCTCACTCCAGCGCTGCTGCCTCTCAGCGGCTTTGGCGGTAGAGGCCGCAGCCATGCGAGCAAGGACGAAGTGGCACACCAGACTTCCCGGAGTGGATACGGAGCCGAGAAACCTGTGGACAGCCATTAGAGATACCTGCCGGCAACTTCGTCCGGGACCAGCCCACAGGCCGTACACGCTCGCCCGGCGCCCGACGACACCATCGCCTTCGCCACCAAGGGGTCCAGGCTGACGGAGTCGCGGTCGGAAAACCGTTTGAGCCTGCCTGCGCGTTCCAGTAGGTTGCCCGCGGCCCCGTCGCAGCGAGGACAGAGGACAGAACCGCGTGACCCCGCCTGCTCTTTAGACCTGACACCTTCTTCCGCTCACCTGTAGCCGACGCTCCCGTCGGCTCTGCCGGGCTGCCCATGCGCGCCCGGTCTTTCAGCGTTCGAGGCCGCGCGTAATCGGCCTCGTGTCAGGTCTAGAGGGCTCATGTCTTCACAACCTCATACCGTGCTGCCCTGGGTCGTTCGTCGGACCAGGCTGCCCCTGCTGTCGTTGCGGTGCGCGGTCTGCCGGTCGGAGTCGGCCTCCACCGGCGAGGGCAGGTTCCGCGTCAACGCCAACGGCAAGCTGCTGGACGTGTGGCTGCTGGTCCGCTGCGTATCCTGCGATCGGACGAGCAAGCTCACCGTGCACGAGCGGACGCCGGTCGGTTCCTTCGATCCGGCCGAGCTCCACGGCTACCGCGTCAACGACCCGCAACTGGTGGCGTCCAGGCTGCTGGATCCGCTGCTCGCCCGGCGCAACCGCTTCACCCTGGACTGGACGGGGGCATGGCGGCTGGACACCCCGTCGGCAGGCCTCGATGCGGCGTGGCCGATCCAGGTGGAGGTCGTCTTCGAGGACCCGGTGCCGGTGCGCCCTGATCGGCTCATCGCACGAGGGCTCGGCCTCAGCAGGAACGAGGTACTGCGCCGGATCAAGTGCGACATCCCGCTGCGCCGTCCGACGAGCGCCGGATTCACCTTCACCGTGATGGCCGACAACTAGCCGGGTGTGGTCGCGGCGGGCCACCCGGGGCCGCGACCACACCCCCCGACCCGACCGGATGGCACCACGCTGGTTGCGATCCAGGATGATCGCCTGGCGTAGAAAGCGTTCTGCATCGCCGTCTATCGCCGAGCAGCCCGCCAGTCCATCCGGCTTGCACTCGGAGGAGACACGCAGGGACGGCGGCGGTGTCGTTCAGTTCATGGTCGTGATGGCGGCCGTGGGTCATCCTCGGCGGTCAGGCGGTCAGGCACTGCTGAGGCTTCGGCGCGGGCGGCGCGTTCGCGTTGCGTGGCGGCTTCGGCGCGGGCGGCCGCCAGGTCGGTTTCGAGCCGGTCGCAGAGAGCCTGACGGGAGGCGAGCGCGCTTCGCGCGGTGGCTAGCTGCTGCGCGGTTTGCCTGGTCGCTTGGTCGGCGGTGGCCTGGAGCGCTTGCTGGCGGCGTTCGAGGGCCTCGGCGCGGGCGGCGGCCTCGCGTCCGTGCCGTATCGCCTCGTCGCGAGCCTGTTCGGCGGCCTCGGCCCTGGCCTGCTGGGTACGTGCCTCGCCGTGGGCGGCAGCCAGTGCCTCCCGGGCGGTCGCCAGTGCTGCCGTGCTGTCGGCCAGCTCATTCTGGAGGGTCTGCAATCGGTCTGCGTGGGCGCGGACGGTTGCCTCCAACCGGGCGCGTTCCTGCTCGTGGGCGTTGCGGATGTCGCGGAGTTCGGCGGCCTTGGCGTCGCGGGCGGCCTCGGCAGCGGCCTGAGCCTCGCGGGCGGCGTCGCGGGCGCTCTGGTGCGCGGCGATGGCCTCGGTGGTGTCGGCGCGGACCTGTTCCAGGTCCGCGCGGTCGCGGGCGGCGGTCTGCTCGGCGGCCCGCTGCGCGGTGCGGGCGGCTTCGGCGACGGTGACCGCTTGCTTGCGTGCCTTGTCGGCGGCCAGGGCGCGGGCTTCGGCATCGGCTTCGGCCTGTGCGGCCGCGGTCGCCTCGGCCTCGGCCCGCTGCACCCGGGACAGTGCTCCCTCTTGGGCCTTGGTGAGGAAGTCCTTCAGTTCGGTCAGCTGGTCTTGCAGGGCGCTGATGGCTGCGGGTACCTGCTGGGCGAGCGCCTCGGCCTGATGGAGCGGTTCGTCGACCGCGGCGGTGTCGGCGGCGCGACGGTCCCGGCTGGCCTGGTCGGCGTGGGCCTTGCTGCAGTACTTGGGGGGTCGGCCGCGGCCGCGCTCCGGTAGCGATTCGAAGCAGCCGGCCAAGGCGCACTCCCCCGCCGCCAGCGCCTCTGCCGCTACCTCTTCTTCCGCGGCTTCGCCGCGCGCAACCTCGGGTTCGTCCATCAGGTCGCCTTGCTGTGCGGGCGATCCGCCGACGGCCGAGGAGCCCGCCGGTGCGGCCGCGGTTGTGGCCGCCGATGCCCGCGGTGGGGTGGACGGGGCGGAGCCCGGTTCGCTGGCCGACTCTGCGGCCGCCGTGGTGGTCGCGGACTCGTCGGTGGCGTCGTTCGCGCTGCTCGTCTCGCTGCTCACTCGCCTCACTCTAGGCGAGATTCCGCTACGCGACACGCTTTATTGTTAACGCGACACGTGAAACGCGGAAGTCACGGCGGGTTGAGGCTCCGGGATAATGACGGTTATCCTGGTGTGCATGATCAACGAGGCGGGCCGGCACACGAGCGGCCTCACGCGCGACACCCGTCGAGCACACGGCGATGTGAGGTGCGGAGCGGCGGCGTCCGGCGGGGGCGCACCACACGCTGCGGCCCGGTGGACGGCGCAGGCTTCAACGGCCGCGACTGGAAGGGCCGAATCCGCTGGTGGTGGCGCTGCATCGAGTGTCATAACGCCGCACGTGAAGGTGGTACGCGCATGATCGCGGCACCGAAGTCAGCTCCGGACGCTCCGTTGGAAGCCACGACACTGCTGCCCGCCGAGGCGATGGCACCGAACCCGGCATCGGCTCCTGCAGCGACATCGGCGGCCTCGGGGCCGGCACCGGATCCGATCGGGCAGGCCGTCGCGCTGCTGCCCGCGCTGCCGCCCGACCGTCCGGGCGACCGTTACGGCCTGCAGGTGCTGACCGCCGCCTGGCTGCGCAGCCAGAGCAGCGACGCGACCCGCCGCGGCTACTACCGCGACCTGGCCGGCTGGCTGGACTACTGCGCCCGCACCGGGCTGGACCCGCGGGCGGCGCGCCGCGCGGACATCGACGACTGGTCGGCGTCCATGACCGTCACCGTCGGCGACCGATCACGCCCGCCGAGCGCCGCGACCCGGGCGCGGCGGCTGGCGGCCGTCTCCTCCTGGTACACCTACCTGCAATCCAACGACGTCACCGACCGCAACCCGACGCTGCTGGTCAAGCGGCCGACCAGCGCGCAGATCGCCGCTTCCGCATACAAGGCGCCCACCCTCAGCGTCGCCGAGACCGCGCTGCTCCTCGACACCGCGGAGGGCCGCGCCGTTGACCTGGACACCGAACCAGCCTGGCGCGACGCGGCCGTGATCGCGCTGCTGTTCTACACCGCGCTGCGAGTCTCAGCGTTCACCGGCGCGGACCTCACCGACCTGGGCACCGAGGCCGGGTACCGAGTGCTGTGGCACGCCGCCAAGGGCAAGGGCCGCGACGGCCGCGATTATGTGCGCCTGGACGGTGAACTGTGCCGCGTCCTGGACGCCTATCTCGCCGTCCGCGCCGGCCGCCACCCGGACGGCGTCGCTCGGCCCGGACCGCTGCTGGTGACCACCCCGCACCCCTACGACCCGACCAAGCCCGGCGGCAAGCGCCTAACCCAGCGCGACGTCACCAATATCCTGCGCCGACAGGCCGAACTGGCCGGATTGCCCACCGCGGCCCGGCTCAGCCCGCACAGCGGCCGCCGTACCGTCATCACCACCCTGCTCGGTAACGACGTCCCGCTCGCCAAGGTGCAGGACCTGGCCGGCCACGCCGACCCCCGCACGACGCGCGGCTACGACGACACCAACCACAAACTCGCCTCCTCCCCCGTCACCGACCTCACCCGCATCCTCGCTGGCCACCGCACCACCGGCCCGGCCCCAGCCAAGCAAGGCAATCGCCCGGCGCCTGGACATCGCTAGGAACACAGTCCGTAAGGCGTTGGCGGCGGCGGAGCCGCCGAAGTACGAGCATGCGCCTAATTATTGCCCCGGGGATATTCAAACGCTTTACGCTGCCCCCATGCCCCGCCCGGCCACCTCGATCTCGTCAGCCTCTGCTCTGGTCATAGTGTCGTCTCTGCTGCTGTCGGGCTGCGACGGCAAGCACGCCAGGCCCTCAGCGGCCACCACGCCGCCTGCGTCGGCGGCGTCCGGTGCGTCGGCCGTCCCCACGGCCCCGGGCCCGTCCGCTACGTCCCCGGAGGGTCGCAAGGCGGCCGAAGGCATGCGGCATTGGCTCCGGGCGGGCAACCCGGCCGGCCACGCGATGGTCCCCGCGGCGGCACGCCCCGTCGACACCTCGCATCCGACGCGGGTGATCGGGCACGGCGACCCGCGTGGCTGCACCGCCACGGCCGTGGTCGCCGCAGTGGCCAAGGGCGGGATCATCGCCTTCGACTGCGGCCCAGCCCCCGTCACGATCGCGATGAAGGTTACGGCCAAGATCCGCAACAGCGTCCCGCACACCGTGCTGGACGGCGGCGGCCTGGTCACCCTCAGCGGCGGCGGGGCCCGCCGCATCCTGTACATGAACACCTGCGACCAAGCCCAGGGCTGGACCACCTCGCACTGCAACGACCAGTCGACACCCCACCTGACCGTGCAGAACATCACCTTCGCCGGAGGAAACGCCACCGGGCAGAAGCAGGACGGCGGCGGCGGAGGCGCGATCTTCGTACGGGGCGGCCGGCTCACAGTGATCAACGCCCGGTTCACCGGCAACCGCTGCGACAGCACCGGCGCAGACCTCGGCGGCGCCGCCATCAGGGTCCTCGACCAGTACCACGGCCTGCCCGTCTACGTCGCCCGGAGCACGTTCGAGGGCGGGACGTGCTCCAACGGCGGCGCGCTCAGCGGCATCAGCGTGTCCTGGACGATCCTCAACAGCCTCTTCACGGGCAACCAGGCCGTCGGCCGCGGCGCCAACCCTGCCCGCGGTGGCACCCCCGGCGGTGGCAGCGGCGGGGCCGTCTACGCCGACGGCAACCGGTTCGCCATCCGCCTCGCCGGCACGGTCATCCGCGGCAGCCGCGCCAACGAGGGCGGCGGCGCCGTCTTCTTCGTCAGCAACGACAACACCGGCGAGCTCACCATCGATCACTCGCGCCTGACCGGTAACCGCAACGCCGGGTTCGAAACCGCCGGCCTGCCCGGGATCTATTTCCACAGCACCGGGCGCCCGACCATCACCGCCTCCACCCTGAGCCGCTGACGTCGGTGGGCGTCCTCTCTGGCCTCCCTGAGCTCGCGCTCCCTCCAAGCGGAACCTGGCCGACCCTGTCTACGGAACTGCGGCGGTCGGCGTAGGTCATGTCCGAGGAACTCGGGGCGCCCTGGCCGGTGGAAGGCCACTGAGCCTCCCGGCCGTCTGAAACGGTGAGGGGCGGGATCGTTCTGTTGAGCGCGGAACAGTTGGGCCCTGACTCACTCTTGGCGATCGGCTACTCAGGGTGAGACGAGCGCTAGGCAGGTGCACTCATGTTGATCGCGATTCTGCAACGGGCCGTGCTCCGAGGTGGCCGCTCGTCAACGATCTGGTGTGTCGAGCACCTGATCGTTGACGAGCGGCCGTAGACCAACCCTGCGCTCTTCACGAATCCCACCGACCCTGTGCCCTACCTGTTCGCTTGCGGATGGCCCGCGACGGGCATCTGCCGCTGCGTGACGTGCAGGTCATCCGCAGTCACGCGTACCTGAGCGCGACCGCGGAAACGTACTTGGTCGAGGGGACATCGTGATCGGTCAGAACATTCCGTGGGGGTGGAGCACATCCTCGGGGACCGGTTGAACGACGTCCCAGTGCTCGACGATCTTGCCGGTGTCGATGCGAAAGAGGTCGACGGTGGCAAGGTCGCCCTGTGGGGTGGCCACGTGGGTGTGCACGGCGACCAGGTCGCCGTCGGCGAGCATGTGCTTGGCCGCCACGGTCGCGTCCCGCAGATGCGTGCTGCCGGGTCCGCTCAAGAATTCCGCGAATGCTTGGCGCCCGGACTGTGCCGCGGGGTCATGCGCCACGCGCGGGTTATGCGATACGAAATCCTCGCCCAGCAGTTCGGTGAAGCCGACGATGTCGCCCGCGCCGAACCGGGAGACGGCCTCCAGGACGAGCAGCCGGTTCCGGTCGGTGAGTAGGGTCGATGTCATGTCACGCCTTTCAGGTCGGTGGCCGGTATCCACCTGGTGAGACGGATGCGGGTCCGTCGGCGTCACGCGTGACGTCGGCGCCCTCCAGACCGTCTTGTTGATGAGGTCTGTACGGGAGGCGCAATGGACACTGCGGCCGAACTGTTCGAGCGGCACCGAGCTTCGCTTTCGGCAGCGGCATACCGGATGCTCGGTAACCGGGCAGATGCCGACGACGTCCTTCAAGAGGCATGGCTTCGCTGGAGCCGAGTGGAACACGACTCGGTCGTAGACCCCGGCGCTTACCTGTTCCGGCTGGTCACCCGCCAGGCGATCGACGAGCTTCGCAGGATACGGGCGCGCCGGGAAGTCCAAGCCGATCAGGATCGGCCGGAGGAGCCGGCGGCCAGCTCGCCCGTCGGGCCACGGCCCGCCGACGCGGTGGCGGCGGGCCTGCTGGTCGTCCTGGAAACCCTGGCCCCGACGGAGCGCGCGGTGTTCCTGCTGCACGACGTGTTCGGCTTCTCGCACGCGGAGATCGCGGCCATCATCGGACGCACCGAACGGGCGGTCCAGCAGATGGCCTACCGGGCCCGGCGGCATGTCCGAGCGCGCCGCCCGCGATTCCGGCCCACGCCGGGCGAGCACCGGACGACCACCGAACGCTTCCTGGCCGCCGCTGCCCTCGGCGGCGACCTGGCCGGCTACGGCAGGGCCTGCGCCGCAACCTCAGCCTGAGCGCGGAGAAGCCGGACACTGGCCCACTATCGACGGTCAGCCGGTGGCGAAGGCGGCCAGGTGGGGTCATGAGGCACCGTGCGCATTTTCTCCCCCGAGGCTCGGGCCCGTGTGCGGGACGCCTCAATCGAACTATGCCGCTCCATCGCCGCAGCAGGGCCGCCACCGCGGTCGGCCACCCGCGCTGGACGGCGCCCGACGCGAGGAAGTAAAGGTGGCCCCAACTGCGCCCGCTCCAACTTCTGCGCCGTCAACCGTGATCGCCCTGGCCGCTTTCCATGCACCTCGGGCCAGGACGAGTCAGTGGCCTACGGTTACGGACGGTCAACGGCTGCGACGTCGACAGAGTGCGGTTCACTGAGACGGTCTCGGTAGTCGGCTCGGGAACCCGAATGCCACTTCGGGTGATGGGCCGCCCGCCGCGGGCTGCGCGGCGGGCGGCGGGCCGGATCAGGTGCCGGATTCGGCGGTGAGCAGCGTCGTGCCCGAGGCGTCGGTGAGCACCAGGCGGGCCTGGCCGACCGGTGCGACCTTGCCACCGAGCTTGACCGCGGCGTTCGCCTTGCCGGTGAAGGTGCTGGTGCCCAGCGCCTTGCCGGTCGAGGCGTCGACCAGGGTGGCGTGCAGCTTCTGGCCGATCGCGGGGGAGAACAGCCGGCCGGTGACGGTGCCGGAGGCGTCCACCTTGACCTCGGTGGCGCCGTTGGCGTTGACGTTGGTGACGTCGCCGAGGTCCATCGTGGGCAGGTAGGTCTCCGTCCACGACAGCGTCTGCCCGGCCTTGAGCGTGGCCGGGGAGAAGAACTTCATAGAGGCGCCAGCCCACAGATCGATGTAGGGGCGGGCGGAGTTGCCCTTGCTGAAGACGTTGGTGTCGAAGGAGTTGTTCTGGCCCCATTCCCAGAACTTCATGCCGGGGGTCTTGGCGTTGTCGCCGACGCGGACGACGCCCTCGTCGTTCTCGTGGTTGACCACGCCCCACCAGTTACCCTGCTGCATGGTGGCCAGGTCCTGGCCGTAGGTGATGCCCATGTCGCTCCAGTTGGACATCTGCTTGAGCTTGTCCAGCTTGAGCAGGCCGGACCCGGCGGGGCCGGCGGGCTTCTCGACGCCCGCCATCCACTTGTAGCCGGGGTCGCGGTCTTGACCGGCGACACGATCTGACATCGTCGGGGCGCCGGGCGCGAGCGTGGTGCAGGTCCAGTACTCGTACTTCTTGCCTTGGCCGGTCGGGTACACGTATTTGGACGGCTTGTCGGGGTAGTCGACGTCGTCGGTCTTGGTGATGGTGAGCGCGAACTTCCCCTTGCTCTGGTCGATCTTGTGGTCCCAGGGCACGTTCCAGTACTTGCCGTGCTCGGCCTCGGTGAGCGTGGGGAAGACGCCTCCGTAGACCATCAGCCAGTTCTGGTAGAACGGCGAGTTCCCGGGCTGGCCGGCGGGCGCGCTGGAGAATCCGTAGGGGGTGCCGACGGGGTTGTTGTAGAAGAGGTCGTGCCTGGTCGGCTTGTAGATCATCGACAGGAGGCGGCCGCCGTAGCCGGGCGCGAACGTCGCCTTGAGGTACTTGTTCTCGACCTCGACGGTCTTGATGGTCTGCCCGACCACCTTGTCGGCCACGCCGTCCTGACGGACCGAGACCCCGTCGCCGCTGACCTTGTAGTCGTAGCGCTGGAAGACGGTGGTGGCGTGGGTGTCGACCTTGAGGTAGTCCGGGCCGTCGGGGTTGAAGCCGGTGCCCGACGAGGTGAAGTGCCGCGGGACCTGTACGGGGACCAGCGCGGTGCTCGTGGCGGACGCGCCGGTGACGGCGCCCTTGCCGAGCGCGACCGCGCCGCGGGCGCCCGGCCGCAGCGTCTGCCCGCTGTCCAGCTTGATGACGAGGGTGGAGGCGTCGGGGAAGTAGGCGGCGTCGTCACGCAGCGCCTCGCTCACCGGCCGGCCCGACGCGGTGGTGAGGCCGGTGAAGCTCAGCAGTCCGCGGATCTGGTCGGCCGTGACGTTGGTGCCGCTGACGCCGGTCTTGGTCTCTTTGACCGCCAGGTCGCCGGCCTTGGCGATCCGGTGGTCGAAACGGATCCGGATCTGGTCGCCGGACGCCCCGACATCGGCGCCGGCGATGCCCCTCTTCACCTGGTGTGGTGGACCGTATGCGTGAGGGGCACTGCCGGACGGAAGCCGGTCCGGATCGGCACGCTGACGTGACCGCCAGGTACGGTCCGAGCGATCCATGCCGGATCGACAGTCATCGCGAGACGGCGGATGACGGTCATACAGCATGAGGGGCGACTTGCCAACGGGAGTGATCGCATCGTCGCGTATTTCGCCTGGTCAGCCGCGCGCCGGTAGATCAGTGCGGTCAGCACGTCCGGTGGGGCGCGCAACCCCCAACGGCACCAGTTGTCGGACAGCCAGAGCACCAGCATGCGGACGTCGGCGATCGCCGCCCGCACGGTCACCGTGTCGGGCCGTCAGCGCAGGCCATAGTGCAGCTGGCGGGTCGGTTCGCGTTGCGGAACCGGCACGTTTCGTGTCCTGCGTCGTACAGGCATGTGTTGAGGGCGGCGACGGGCGCGTGCACCCCACCCGTGGTGTGGGCGCTCCCGGTCGAGGAGCTTGAACTGCCAGGCCGGTCCCGACTCGCATTGGATCGCTGGGCAGAATCTCCGCGTCATCGGCGGCGCCCTTATCTGATTCCGCGTCCGGGAGGGGTGCCGGGTGAGGGCGCTATAGTCGCGTTGCCTTTTCAATGCCACACCGTCGCGGAGCGCCGATGTCCGATTGCCGTCTCATCGGGCGGTACCGGCTGGGCACGCTGCTAGGCGCCGGGGGTATGGGCGCGGTCTGGCGCGGGTACGACGAGTTGCTGGGCCGGGACGTCGCGATCAAGCGGATCATCCTGGACGGGCACGTGCCGCCGGAGGAACGCGCGGTGCTGTGCGCGCGTGCGGCCCGCGAGGCGCGAGCCGCGGCCATGCTCGACCACTCCGGGATCATCACCGTCCACGACGTCGTGGAGACGGACGGCGAGCCCTGGATCGTCATGGAGTTGGTCGAGGGCCGCTCCCTCGGCCAGACGGTGGCGGCGGATGGTCCTCTCCCGCCCGAGCGGGTCGCCGAGATCGGGGCGCGGCTGCTGGAGGCGCTGACCGCCGCGCACGGGCAGGGGATCGTGCACCGGGATGTGAAACCGGCGAACGTGCTGCTGGCGGAGGACGGAAGGATCGTCCTGACCGACTTCGGGATCGCCGCGCTCGACGGCGACCCGGCGCTCACCCGAGAGGGCGCGCTCGTCGGCTCGCCTGGGTTCATCGCGCCCGAGCGGCTGCGCGACGAGCCGGCCGGACCGGCCTCGGACCTGTGGTCGCTGGGCGCGACGCTCTACACCGCCGTCGAAGGCCGGGCGCCGTTCGACGGGCCGGCTCCGCTGGCCGCGCTCGGCGCGACCGTCACCGGTGAAGCGCCCTTTCCCGAGCGTGCGGATGCGCTGGCGCCGGTGCTCCTCTGCATGCTGGAGAAAGATCCGGCCAAGCGCATCGGCGCGGAGCAGGCCGCGACCGCGCTTTACCAGGTCGCGGCGGGCGGCGACTCCGGCTTGTATGCGACTCCCCCGGCGAGGTCCCCATCCGGCGCCCGGCCGGACGGGCGGGGAGCCTCCTCCTCGTCTGGTGCGGGTCTTGCGGGCTGGTTGCCAGGTCGCTCGACGCGTCGAGGCACGGTCGTGGCGATCGGGGTCATCGCGGTCGTGACGGTGGCCGCGACCGTGGGCGTCCTGCTCGTACACGGCCACGGCACCGATCACGGGCCCGCACGTCCGGCCACGGTGAGAGTGCCGCGCCCGGTGGCGTCGGTGGACCCGTGTGCCGTCCTGGACGACCAGCAGGCACGCGGCCTTCTCGCCGGTGCCGTCCGGCGAGGTGACACGCCGAGGACGGGTGAGTGCTCATGGCTCGCCCCGAAAGCCGCCGCCATGCTCACGGTGTACAAACCGGTCGTGGTGGCCGCCTCGTTCGAAGCGGCGCGCGACCGGATGGCGATCAAGCGAAACGAGCTGCTCGCCTACGTGCAGCAGCTCCGCACCTCCCCGTTCAACATGACCTACACCTGGCCGTACGACGGCTTCCCCAAGACGCCGATGCGGTTGAGCGAGACCACCTCGCTGACGGCGCTGCCCGGGGTGGGCGACGAGGCTGTCACCTACACCAGCCGCTACGCGCCGCCGCACGACGAGGTCAACGTCTTCCTGCGGGAGGGCAACGTCGTCCTGCAGCTCCAATGGAGCGGCCCGCGGACCGGGCCGGCCGCAGCCGCGGACGGCGCCCGGCGCGCGGGCGTGGAGGCCGCCCGAACACTCGCACGCCTGGAGAACCGCGCGTGAACGAGGTGCTGGCCGGGCGCTACCGACTGACCGGCGAGCTCGGACGCGGCGGCATGGGCGTGGTGTGGCGGGCCCGCGACGAGACACTGAACCGAGACGTCGCCGTCAAGGAGCTCCTGCTGCCGCGTGAGACGAGCGAGGCGCACCGCGAACTGGCGGCGCAGCGGGCGGTGCGGGAGGCGCGTGCGGCCGCGCGCTTGCGGCATCCCGGCATCATCACCGTCCACGACGTGGTCCTGGCCGATGGGCGGCCGTGGATCGTGATGGAGTTGCTGTCGGGACGGTCTCTGGACAAGCTCGTCAAGCAGGACGGGCCGCTCCGTCCACCCCGGGCCGCGGCCTTCGGGATCGGCGTCCTGGAGGCCTTGCACGCAGCGCATAAGCGCGGTGTGCTGCACCGCGATGTGAAACCGGCGAACGTGTTCCTGCGCGATGACGGCCGCACAGTCCTGACCGACTTCGGGATCGCCTCGCTCACCGGCGACGCTCCGCTGACCCGCCCCGGCGCACTGATCGGCTCGCCCGCCTACATGGCGCCCGAGCGGATCCGCGGCGAGCCCGCCGGACCGCCGTCCGACCTGTGGTCGCTGGGCGCCACGCTCTACGCGCTGGTGGAAGGCCGGACGCCGTTCGCCAGATCGACGTCCGCCGGGACGCTGAGCGCGGTGCTGACCGAGAGCCCGGCCTTACCGCAGCGAGCCGGTCCGCTGGCGGGGTTGCTGCTCCGCCTGCTGACCAACGACCCGGCAGAACGTCCCACCGCCGCGCAGACGCTCGACGAATTGGCCGAGCTTGCCGAGCTGAGCGACACCTCGCAGAGTGTGAAGGCCACCGGGCGCACCGGCCCACCACCCCTGACACGAGTGCGGATACCGGTCCGGACGTCGACGCGGCGACAGGGCCGGTCAGCGGGCGGCCATCCAGGCGGACCGCCGCGATCGCGCTCTCCGCTCTGGCCTTCCTGGTGATCACCTCGGTGACCGGATACACCGTCCTACATGACGACGGCTCCCCAAGACGGCCAAGTTCGACCGGCAGTCCCACGCCACCGGTCAAGGCAGGCCCCTTAACGGTGCCTCCGCTGTGCGGGCTGCTCAGCGTAACGCAGATGAACCACCTGGTCCCCCAGGCCAGCGTGATCGGCACGCCGACCACCGACCCCGACGATTACTTCGATCCTGAAACGCATCCCGGCACCGAAGCTTGCGAATGGAACGAACACAGCTACATCTCCTTCGGCCACGGCGCCACCATCAGGACCCGTCCCGTCAAAGCGGGCCAAGCGAAGGACCCGATGGGACCGGCTCACGAGGACTTCGACCGGCTCCGGCAGGCAGCCGCGGTAGCAGGGCCGCAGAACTCCCGAAGCGCCCCGTCGCCGCTGACCGGTGTCAGCGACGAAGCTTTCGTCTATGACCAGACCACCGGGGAAGCCGAGTTCCGCCAGTACGACGCCATTGTCGTCCTGCGTACCCGGAACCTGCTGACCGAGGTCCGGTATCGCTGGGCCAAGAAAGGCGTCTCACCGCCCGAAGGCATCACCGGGCTGCGCCAAGGCGCCATCCAGATAAGCCAGTGGATAGCCGCCGCCTTACTCGCAGGCAGACCGGTGACCTCCTGATCGGATGAGCGCTCGGCGCCGTACTTCGAGATTCACACCGCCGGGTGGACGCCCAGGAGGCGCTGGCTCTCGGTGGTGACGAGGTCCGGTTCGGTCAGCGGCAACTACCGGTTTTGCCGCCGGCGGGACGTGACTACCGCACCGGCTTGATCACGGAGTTGTACCCGCAATGAGGACCGGCTCCACGAAGCCGGGAAGTTACACGCAGACACGTAGCGCTGATCACTGAGCTCTTTCCAACTTCAGTTGGCGCAGCGGCGGCCGACCTCGGGCGACGCAGATGATGCCCCCGGTGATGCAGATCGGTCCGCCGAAGCCGGTCGATGGGCCTTTGGTTGGCGGTGGGGGTCAGCCGGGCGGTGGGGATGGGAGGCCAACGGGTGCATGCTCACCCGTTGGCCGGCCATCCTCGCCACAGTTGGTCTGTGCTCACTGATGGGGGTCTGATGGTGCCTTGCGGGGCATCAGGGCGACGACCGGGAGGCTGAGGGCGGTGACGGCCAGGACGACGATCAGGCTGATCTTCATCGCGTGGGCCAGTCCGGGGGTTGCGGCTTGGAAGAAGATCGACGTGACCGCGGCCGAGCCGATCGCTGAAGCGAGCTGCTGGATCGAGCTGAACGAGCCGCTGGCGCTGCCCGCCTCGTCCGGGCTCGCGTCGCCGAGAGCGACGACGGGGATCGTGGCGAAGCTGAGGCCGATGCCGACGCCGATGACGAAGAACGCCGGGGCCAGCGTCCAGAGGCCGACGTTCGTCCCGGAGTGAACGACGAGGGCCAGAACCCAGCCGCAACCGACGAGGTCGACGATGACGCCGATGAAGACGAGCCGGCGACCGAGCCCGGTGACCAGGCCGCCCATGGCGGCGAACCCGGCGGCGACGAGCCCCAGGGTGAGCGGCATCAGGCCGAACGAGGTGTCCCTCGGACTGGCGTGCAGCCCCTCCTGCAGGAACAGGGACAGCACGAAGAGCAGGCCGGTGCCGGCGGCGACGGCGACCAGGCACACGAGCAGTCCGGACGTGAAACCCCGGTTCTTCATGAGCGAGGGCTTGATGAGCGGGTGGGTCGCGGTGCGCTGACGGTAGGCGAAGGCGGCGAAGAACAGGACGCCGACGGTGATCGAGATGACGGGGACGGCGCTCCAGCCGTTGGTCGAGCCCTCGATCAGGCCGTACAGCAGCCCGAGCATGGTCACCGCGAGCAGGCCGGAGCCCCAGCCGTCGACGACCGCGGACCGGTCGCCGTCGTCGTCACGCGGCAGGATCTTGGCGGCCATGACCAGCCCGATGATGCCGAGGACGATGTTGGCGAGGAAGATCGGGCGCCAGGACAGACCGAACAGGTCGGCGCTGATGACGAATCCGGCCAGCACCGGGCCGCCGACACTGGAGAGGCCGAGAACCGGGCCGAACAGCCCGAACGCCTTGGCGAGCATGTCGCGGCTGAACGCCTTCGTCATGATCGCCATGCCTTGCGGGATGAGCAGCGCCCCGAACGCTCCCTGCGCGACCCGAGCGGCGATGAGCAGGGCCGGGGTGGGTGAGAACCCGGCGACTGCCGAGGCCAGCGTGAACCCGCTCATGCCGATCAGGAAGAGCCTGCGTTGGCCGAACTTGTCGCCCAGCCGTCCGCCGACCACGAGCAGGACGCCCATGGCGAGCATGTACGCCGGTCCCAACCACTTGATCAGGCTCTCACCGCCGTTGAGCTCTCCGGCGATGGTGGGGGCGGCGATGTTCGTGACCGTCGCATCGATCACGTCGAGGGCGTCGGCAAGCAGCACCAGCCCCAGGATCGCCCACGTCAGGCGGCTGGAGCGGCGTGTGATGACTGTGCCCGGCTCCGTCAAGGTGGTCATGAGGAACGTCCTTCTCGGCTCCGTCGGGGCGCCCCTCTTGGGCCGCCTCTCATCCCTCCTACGAACACCCCTGACCCGATCCGACACCGCCTTCGAATCTTTTTCAGAACGTCAGGCGGGAGGTCGTCCGGCACTCACGACGACACCGGCGGACTCTCACCGCGACGTACGCGGAATGCGCCGGCAGGGCGCCGCGGGGCCCGGCTGACGCTTCGCGCGCGGATTCGGAATCCCGGCTACACCAACTGGTCGCGGCGACGGGTCAGGTAGGCCGTCTCGGCGGTGTTGCCCGCCAGTTCGATGGCTTTGTCGTAGGCCGCGCGTGACTGCTGACTGCGGCCCAGCCGGCGCAGCAGGTCGGCGCGGGTGGCGTGGTAGGCGTGATAGCCGGCCAGCGTGTTCTCAAGCCGGTCGACGGCCGCCAAGGCCACGTCCGGTCCGTCGAGTTCGGCGATCGCGATGGCCCGGTTGAGGGCGACGACCGGCGAGGGGTCGAGGCGGACGAGCTGGTCGTAGAGGGCGAGGACCTGTGACCAGTCGGTGTCGCGCATGTCGCGGGCGGAGGTGTGCACGGCGTTGATCGCGGCGAGGATCTGGTAACGCCCCGGGGCCGCCCCGGCGGCGGCAGCGGCGAGGCGCTCGCGCACCAGCCGGTGGCCCTCGGCGATCAGCGCCTTGTCCCAGGCCCCGCGGTCCTGCTCGGCGAGGGCGACCAGTTCACCGCCGGCCGAGACCCGGGCGGTGCGGCGGGCCTCGGTGAGGAGCATCAGTGCCAGTAGCCCGGCCACCTCGCCGTCGTGCGGTAGGAGGGCGCGGATCAGGCGGGTGAGCCGGATCGCCTCGCCGGTCAGGTCGTGACGTACCGGATCGGTGTCGGGGCCGGTCGCCAGGTAGCCCTCGTTGAAGGCGAGGTACAGGACGGCGAGCACGCCGGAGACGCGTGCGGGGAGATCCTCCGCGGAGGGCATGCGATAGGGGATGCGGGCCGCCTTGATCTTGGCCTTCGCGCGGGTGATCCGCTGCTCCATGGCCGTCTGCCCCACCAGGAACGCGCGGGCGATCTCGGGAACGGTCAGCCCGCCGACCATGCGCAGCGTCAGCGCCAGGCGGGCCTGCATCGCCAGCGCCGGGTGGCAGCAGGTGAAGATCAGCCGGAGCCGGTCGTCGTCGATGGCGCCGAGCGGCTCGGGCGGGTCGTCGTCGTACACCATCCGAGCCTCCTTGTGCTTGGTGTCGCGTTTGCTCTCGCGCCGGATCCGGTCGATGGCCTTGCGGTTGGCGGTGGTGGTCAGCCAGCCGCCGGGGTTGGGGGGCACGCCGTCGGCCGGCCACCGCTCGACGGCGGCCGCGAACGCCTCGGCCGCCGCCTCCTCGGCGATGTCGAGGTCACCGAAGCGCCTGGTCAGGGCGGCGACCACCCGGGCCCACTCCTCGTGGTGGGCCCGGGTGACGGCCTCCCGGACGTCGAACCCGCTCACGCGTCCAGAAACGGCCGCACCTCGACCTTCCGGTTGCAGGCCTTCGACCCCTCGGCGGCGAGCTTGAGCGCCACGTCGAGGTCAGGGGCCTCGACGATCCAGAAGCCGGCGAGGTACTCCTTGGACTCCAGGAACGGCCCGTCGGTGACCAGCGCATCCTCGCCCCGGTTGTCGATGACGGTGGCCGTGTCGGGTGCGGCGAGGCCGCCGGCGAACACCCAGTTGCCCTCGGCCTGGAGCCGGTCGTTGAAGACGTCGATCGCAGCGTGCTCGTCCGGCGTGGCGAGGTCGGACCGGTCGTGGATCACGGAAAACAGGTACTGCATCTGCAGATCATCTCCTGGGGTGTCAGGACGGTGTGGTCTCCACTCGCGACTCGACCCGGTCGATCGCCTTGCGGGTCGCTGTCGTACCGGGTGCGTCTAGCCCGCGTTTCTGAGCTGCGGCCCGACGCCCTCGGGGATCTCGTCGTGAAGGTGCGGGGTGTACACGAGCTTGTGCGTCCGACCGTCGAGCACGGTCGACTCGATGAGTTCCAGGTCGAACTCCGCGCCGTCGTGGAAGAGCGCCGCTTCGCCGGCGCGCCCCGAGATGGCGGGGAACATGATGACCTCGAGCCGGTCGACGAGTCCGGCGGCGAGAAGAGCGCGGTTCAGCGAGATGCTGCCGTGCGAACGCATCGGGACGTCCGTGGTGCGCTTCAGGCGCTCGATCGCCGTCACCGCGTCCTCGTTGAGGACCGTCGAGTTCCGCCACCCGAGCGGTTCTTCGAGCGTGCCGGAGAACACGATCTTCGGCAGCTCGTTCAGGCTGTCGTAGTAGGGCTCGTCGAACAGGCCCACGAACTTCCGGAACTGCCGGAACGTCGTCGCGCCGAAGACCAGCACCTGGTCCTGGGCGAAGGTGCGCACCCGGTCCTCGATGAGCTCAGGGCCTTCCTTCCCCCAGTAGCCGGGCCAACCTCTGGCCATGCCGTAGCCGTCGAGGCTGCAGAAGAAGTCGACGGTGAAGGTGGTGCTCATGGTGCTGCTCCCTCTTCTTGCGCCACCTCTGTTGGGCGGCTTCACCACTTCCACGAACACGACTGACCCGATCCGACACCGCCTTCGAATTATTTCGAGGGCTACCGGCCGACACGCCCAGGAGCTTGGCGATCGAGGGCGAAGATCCGATCACCGTTGGCGAGCTCGAGACGGGACCTCTTACGGTCAAGGTGTCCGGAGCGCCGCGGCGGTGCGGGACGCCTGCGCAGCGACGCCCGCGATACTCGACGTGATGAACGAGCCGCCGCCGGCCAGGTCGCCGACCACGTGCACGCGCGGGTCGGCGGGGACCATCCCGCCGGACGGGTGGAGGGTGGCCAAGCCGGCGTCCATCAGTGATCGGACCAGGTGCCGGGCCGCGCCCGGGACCGCTTGCGGAGGCGCATTCACGGCGTTGACGACGACATGCGCGGTGCGTTGGCCCTCCGCGTCCCGCACCTGGAACCGCCCGTTCACCGGCTCGACCGCAGTGACGCCGGAAGAGACGGTTAGCTGGCCGGAGTCCAGGAGCCGCATCAGGACGGACGCGTTCAACGGAACCATGGGCGAGGCGACGCTCGTGGCCGTGCGGCGGTGGCGCCGCAGCCATACGCGGTCGGGTTCGCGCAACAGGCGCCAGGCGTAAGGGCCGACGGTGTGCGCCGTCTCCTGCAACACGCGGCGGCCGATCCGGGGGTCGTCGACTGCGGCGATCTGCTGCCGGAGGCGTCGGACCGGGTCTTCGGTCCGAGCGCTGCGGAGCTGGGCCGCGAGTTCGTCGAAATCCTCTCCCGCGTCGGCCATTTCAGTGCGCAGCAGGCCGACGAGGTCGTCGAGCGCGAGATACCCCTGGGCGCTGTGCAGCTTCGCCACCTGCTCGACGGTCACGTGTGCGGGACGCCGACCGTCCGGGCGCTGCCAGACGTACGGCAGCACCCCGCTGCGCGACAGGAGCGTGATCCGCCCCGGATACCCGTGCGCGGCGAGCGCCACGACGACATCGACGGCGGTCAGGCCGCTGCCGATGACCGCCACATCGTCGCCGGCGGCAATGTGGTCGAGCGTGTCGGCGAGCGGATACGGATCGGCTGTGAAGCCTGCTTCACCGGTAAGTCCGTACAGGTCCGGGGGCGTTCCCCCGCCCATGCACAGCGCCACGCGGTCTGCTTCGTACTCCTGCCCCTCGTCCGTGCGCAGAACCAGGCGCGTACCGGACCGGACGACGGCGTCCGTCACCCGCGCGGCCACGACGCGCACGGGCCGGCCCTGTTCGGCCAGAGCCGCCGCAGCCTTCTCCGCGGAGTGGACCAGGTACTCGCCGTAGAGCGCGCGCGGGACCAGCGGCTGGCCGAGGAGCGGGTCGAGGTGGTCGGCGCCGCGTTTTCCGAGCCAGGCCGCGAAGTGGCCGAAGTCGCCGGCCCGGACCGACATGAGGGCCGGTGGCGTGTTGACCAGCACCGCCTCCAGGTCCGGGCCGTACGGTCGCCCTCGCCACCGGTGCGGCGACGGCTCGAAGACGGTGATGGTGCCGGTTCCGTCCACTGCGGCGTTGTCCTCGGTGGCGGCGAGCGCGTCCAGCAGGGCGACGGCTGCCGCGCCTCCCCCGACGATCGCGATGTCCATGATGTCCCTCTCCGGTGGTCGTGTGCCACCGACCCTGCTCGTCTTCCTCAGGGCGCCCCATCCCCGGTTCCCGGGAGATCGGTGGGGAACGGCCCCCTCAAACGAGGGGTTCCGTGCTGTGAGGCGACAGGGCAGGCTGTGGGACGAGAAGGTGCATGAACCGGGGCAGGCGACGGGCGGGCTGGTCAGTTGAGGGAGACGCGCATGACCGATCGGCGCCGACCGGTGCTGGCGGCCGCCGAACAGGCCGCCGACGCCCTGGAATTGTTCAGCCGCGTCTCGTCCCGGCTGCGGCGGCTGGTGCCGTTCCACTCGGCCGTGTGGACCGCCGCCGACCCGGAGACCGGCCTGATCACCGCACCGATGCTGGTGGAGAACCTGGGCTCCGGCGAGGGCTGCGCCGCCTACTGGAAAAGCGAACTGCTGGAGGAGAACGTCCTGCCGTTCCGCGACCTGGCCCGCGCCTCCGTACCGGCGGCCGGGTTGCGCGCGACCACAGGCGATCTGCCCGCCCGCAGCGCTCGGTTCCGGCGCCTGCTGCAGGACCAGGGCGTGCACGACGAGCTGCGTGCCGTGCTCCGGATCGGCGACCGGCCGTGGGGCCTGGTGAGCCTGTTCCGCACCACCGACGCTTTCCGCCCGCAGGAGACCGCGCTGCTCGCCGACCTGTCCCGACCCCTGGCCGAGCGGCTACGGACGTTCACCCGGCCGCCCGCGTCCGCGCGCGGCACGGATTCCCCGGCGTCCGGCCTGATCCTCTTCGACGAGTCCGGCGACGTCACGTCGGCCAACGACGAGGCGCGGCACCACCTCGCGCGGCTGCCGGAGGGACCGTCGTTCCCCACACCGCTGGGGCTGGAGCTGCCGATCTGGGTGATCGGCACGGTGCTGCAGGCACGCGCCGTCGCCGACGGATGGGACCGCGGCAGCGCCCGCGTGCGCATCCGGACCACCGAAGGCCGCTGGCTGACCTGCCACGCCTCATGCCTCACCGGACCCGGCGGAAGGCCCGGCCCGGTGGCCCTCGTCATCGAGCCCGCGACACCCGCCGACCTGGCGGCGCTGGTCGCCGAGGCGTACGGCCTCACCTCGCGGGAGCTCCAGATCACCCAGCTGACCGCGCGCGGGATGACCACCGCCGAGATCGCCGCGGCGCTGTTCATCTCGCCGCACACGGTCCGCGACCACCTCAAGACGATCTTCATCAAGGCCGGCGTCTCCAGCCGGGGCGCACTGGTCGCCCGCCTGTTCACCGACCACTACTGGCCCGCGCTGCCGGAACCGACACCGGTCCGGCGCCACGGGCAACCGCCCGCCCGGGCGCGGGTCGTCTAGGGATCCGGTGGCGATCGCCCAAAGTCCACCGAATCTGTTTCTCGGGTGGTGATCGGAGCGAGCGCGGCCAGGAAGTCGTCGAAGGCCTGGTCGGCGCGCGACGCATCGCCGGTGGCCTCGATGTCCATGATGAGACCGCGGATGACCGCGAGCACGAGGGTGCCGAGTTCGGGACGGCCGATGCTTCGCATGCCGTCCTCGAGCGGTTGCAGCCAGTCCGTGGTGGACTCGCGACGAAAGCCCGGCCACAACTGCTGTTCGGCATCCTCGCGGAGCCTGCCGAACATGCTGAGGTACGGCCGGCCGGCCGGACCGGTCATGACCTGCCAAGCCCGTCGCAGAGTGCTCGGATACGGCTCGTCCGGTCGTGGGGACACCAGTTCTCCGAAGAAGTCGCGCTGACGCCGCCGCGCCCGTCCCAGGGTTTCCCGCAGCAGCGCGTCCCGGGTCCCGAAGTGGTAGATCAGCATCCGGGTCGAGGTGCCGGACGCCGCCGCCAACGGCTCGAGGCGGTCGGGCAGCCCGTGTGCGAGCGCGTGGTCGACGCAGGCGTCGAGGATCCGGTCGCGGATCTCGGGTTGCTTGTGCCGTCCCATGGCCGCACTTTTTCACGTAACTGGCGGTACGTCTAACGTGGATTCCGAGTGGTCGCGACACCTGGATCAAGGAGATAAGAGATGCGTGTTGTTTTCGTGCACGGGGCGTGCGTTCGTGACGGATCGTGGTGGTGGCACCTGGCCGCCGAGGCGCTGCGGGAGCGCGGTATCGGCAGCGTCGCCCCGGCGCTGCCGAGCTGCGGCGAGGGCGACCGGCCGGCCGGACCGCAGGGTCCCGGGCTGCGGGAGGACGTCGCCGCGGTGCGCGCCGTCCTGGCCGAGGGGGACGAGCCGACCGTGGTCGTCGCGCACAGCTACGGCGGCATCGTCGCCGCCGAGGCGGCAGTGGGCGTTGGGACGGTGCGTCACCTGGTGTTCGTGTCGAGCTACCTGCCCGAGCCCAGCGAGTCGCTGTCGACGTTCGGCTCCGACGCGCCGCCGCCATTCCTGGACTTCGACCCCGACGGCGGCACGTTCGGGGCCCGGCCGGAGCTCTTCGCCGAGACGTTCGTCCAGGACTGCCCGCCGGACATCGCCCGCGACGCAGCGGCCCTCCTGGCCCGGCAGACGCTGGCCGTGACCCAGCAGCCGGTGCGGGCGGCGGCGTGGCAGGACCTGCCCACGACGTACGTGGTGTGCACAGAGGACCGGGGCACCCCGGCGCCCGCGCAACGCGAATTCTCCCGTCGCGCTGACAAGGTCATCGAGGTGAAGGCGGGCCACCACCCGTTCCTGTCGCAGCCGCAGACCGTCGCCGACATCATCACAAGCCTGCCGTGACCGCGACCGCGGACCTGGTGCGGGCGGCCCTACGCCGCCGTCGTTGCGTGGTCCGGGCTGGGCCGGTACGTCGCCGCGACACCCCGTACTCACAGGGCGGCGAAACTGGCGTCTCGGTCGCTCTCTCCGAATATGATCATTTGTGGCGGCGTTGAGCGATGAGCGGGAGGTCCTGGTGTCCGAGCGTGCCCGGAAGGCATGGGAGGTGCCGAGCGCGGTGTCGCGGCCGGTCGCCGAAACGGCGAAGATCGACACGACGGTCGCGCACTCGGCCCGGATGTACGACTACTACCTGGGCGGCAAGGACAACTACCAGATCGACCGGGAGACCGCGGAGGTCGCCGCGCGCAGCTGGCAGGCCGTGCGGGTCGCCGTCCGGGAGAACCGGGCGTTCCTGGCCCGGGCCGTCCGGCACCTGGTCCGCGAGCAGGGCATCACCCAGTTCCTCGACATCGGTGCCGGGCTGCCCAGCGCCGGCAACGTCCACGAGATCGCCCAGGCCGAGAACCCCGCCTGCCGCGTGGTCTACGTCGACAACGACCCGATCGTGCTGGCGCACGCCCGCTCGCTGCTCGTCGGGACTCCCGAAGGCAAGACCGCCTACGTCCACTCGGACCTGCGCGAGCCGGACACGATCCTGGCCGACCCCGCCGTCCGCGGCACCCTGGATCTCGACAAGCCGGTCGCGTTGATGCTGGTGGCGATCCTGCACTTCATCGTGGACGAGCAGCATCCCGAGCAGATCGTGCGGAACCTGCTGCAGGTCCTGGCGCCGGGCAGCTTCCTGGTCGCCTCCCACGTCACCCCCGAACACGACCCGGACGGTGTGCACGGCCTGGAGCAGGCCTATCGCAACGGCGGCGTACCCGCGCAGGCCCGCACCCGAGACCGCTTCACCGCCCTGGCCTTCGACGGCCTGGACCTGGTGGACCCCGGGGTGACGCTGGTGTCGGAGTGGCGTCCCGACGACGACGGTCCCCGCCCGCCTGCCGACCAGGTCAACTGGTACGGCGGTTTGGCGCGCAAACCCTGACCGCCGCGCCCTCGCCGCGTTCACGCCGCACGGTCGGCAGAAGGCCTCAGTTCAGCCGGTCCAACTGCTGCCGCACCTCGGTGGTCAGCGGATCGTCCGGGCCCAGCGCGCGCTCGCAGCGCTCCAAGGTGACGTGGAGAAGCTCCGTCGCCGCGTCTCTGCGTCTGCGGGACGAGGCGTAGAGCCGGGCCAGCGCGTACATCGCCGCCAGCGTTTCGGGGGCCTCGGGGCCGTTCGCGTGTTCGCGGGCCCGCACCGCTGCTTGTACTTCTGCCGGTTTGCCGCGGTGCTCGGCGAAGTCGCAGGCCGCGATCAGCTCGTTCCGTACGTGGCCGGTGTCGGGGTGATCGGCGCCAAGTGCCCGCTCGGACAGGTCCAGCGTCCGGTCGAGCAACTCGAGCGCCGGTACCACGCGGGAGCCGACCAACTGCGCCATGCCCAGCGCGCACGCTGTGCGCAGGGCCTTCGGGTGGTCCGGTCCCTCAGTGCGTTCCACCTCGGCCAGCTCTGCCTCCAGAGCCTTGGCCTCGTCGCGGACCAAGCCCAGCAGCCCGCGCGCGTTGGTCAGGTCGTCGCGCGCCCGGCGGGTGGCCGGATGGTCGGGACCCAGTACCCGGGCGAGATGGGCGGTGGTCTGCGTGAGCAGCGGCAAGGCCGGCACCGGCCGCCCGACCGCCAGGTACGCCTCCGCGACCCGCTGACGCAGTTGCAACGTCGCGGTGTCGTCGGCGGGCAGCACCGCCTCGTGCGCCGCGAGCGCCTCCTCGTACAGCGGAAGGGCGTGATCGGGCATGCCGGACTCCCAGTAGCCCTCGGCCGCCTTGTAGCGCCTGCCGCGCAGTTCGGGGTGGTCGGCCAGCTGAGACGGCGGCGGTTCGGGCCGGGACGCGGCGGCCTGGTCCGCCTCGGCCTCCGCTTGCGCCACGAGCGCGGCGGTCTTGCCGTCCAGGCCGTAGGGGTTGTCGGCGCTGATGGGGAACCGGCGGCCGACATAGCGGGTGCGCGAGCCGGTCAGCGACCTGCCGAGGGTGATGATGCGGAAACGCCCCATCGGCCAGACGGGAACCCACAGGACGCAGAAGTACAGCCGCCTGACAACGGACCCGCACTGCGTGCAGGGATCGTCCGCGCCGTAGAAGCGGGTGCCGATTCCGTTGACGGTCGTGGTGTCCGGGGCCGCCCACGCGATGGTCTCGTCGGTGCACGGCCCGCAGAACGGATGCACGCCCTGCCGGACGCCTTGGTCGGTTGGCGGTTCCATGTCACCCCTTCACCGGTGCAGGCCCGATGATCGCCCGTCTGGCCGTCAACCTAGCCGCGATCGCCCGGCACCGGTCCCGGATCGGGACATTCGAGCGCCGGGACGTTTGAGGCGGCCGAACAGCCCGTGAGGCGCGCGGCGGTCACCTTCCGGTCAGTCCGACCCAGCGGTGATAGGCGTCTGCGTCGACGTTGCCGCCGCACACGATGGTGACCACGTGCCGGCCGGCGAAGCGGTCGCGGTCTTCGAGGACCGCCGCGACGCCGAGTGCGGCCGACGGCTCGACGACGAGCCCGGCGTGGTCGAGGAGCATCCGCATCCCGGCGATGATCGACGCCTCCTTGACCAGGACGGCGTCGTCGGCGACCAGGAGGAGGTCGTCCAGGACGGCCGGGATGGGACGCCGGCCGGCGACGCCGTCGGCGATGGTGTCGGTCGAGTCGGTGGTGACGACGCGCCGCCGGTGCCACGAGTGCGTCATCGCCGGGGCGCCCAGCGGCTGGACGCAGATCACCTCGGCGCCGGGCGCCGACTCCTTCAGCACGTGACCGATACCGGTGGCCAGCGCCCCGCCGCCGAGGGCGATCAGGACGGCGTCGAACGGCGGTGCGGCGTCGACCAGTTCCAGGCCGATGGTCGCGGCGCCCTCGCAGGTCTCGATGTCCAGGCTGTCTTCGACCAGCCGGATGCCGTCGTGCCGCGCGATGGCCGCGGCCCGCTCGCGGGCCATGTCGAAGTCGCCGTCCACCAGTTCCAGTCTGGCGTCCAGGGCGCGGATGCGGTCGAGCTTGGCGGCGGGTGCGAAGCGGGACGCCACGACGGTGACGTCGAGCCCCCGTCGGCGGCCGGACCAGGCGAGGGCCTGGCCCAGGTTGCCCGCGCTGGCGCACACGACGGCTCGCGGGCCGTTGCCGACGAGCCGGCTCGCGACGACCTCGGTGCCGCGGGCCTTGAAGCTGCGGACCGGGTTCGCGGTTTCGAGCTTGATGCTCACCGCGCACCCGAGGCCGGGTTCCAGCGCCTCGCAGCGGTACAGCGGAGTGTCGAGGAAGACCGGGTCGATCATCCGGCGGGCCGCCCGGATCCGGGCGGTGTCGAGGCGTGTCTCCTGCACGGCACAGGAGCGTAGTAGGTCGGGGCTCTCCATTTACTTACCGCTCGGTCAGTAATACGGTGGTGCGGGACGGCGCCCCACGCGCCCGGTCACAGCCTGAACGTCGCCGAAGGGAGGCAGCGTGAGCGCGCTGCTGGAGAGCTATGCCGCAGGACGGTGGTTCCGGGACGCCGGCGACGGCGAGCCGCTGCTGGACGCCGCGACCGGTGAGGAGGTCGCGCGCTTCTCGCGCCGGGGGCCGGACGTGGCCGCGATGGTCCGGCATGGCCGGGAGGTCGGCGGCCCGGCACTGCGGGCGCTGACCTTCCATGAACGGGCCGCTCTGCTCAAGGCGCTGGCCAAGCACCTGATGGCGGGCAAGGAGGAGCTGTACGCGCTGTCGGTGCGGACCGGCGCGACCGCGCGCGACACCGCGGTCGACGTCGACGGCGGCATCGGCACGCTGTTCAGCTACGCGAGCAAGGGCGTGCGAGAGCTGCCGAACCACACCGTGGTCCTGGACGGCGGCGTGGAACGGCTCGGCAAGGGCGGCACTTTCGTCGGCCAGCACCTGTACGCGTCCCGGCCGGGCGTCGCGGTCCAGATCAACGCGTTCAACTTCCCGGTCTGGGGGATGCTGGAGAAGCTGGCCCCGGCGTTCCTGGCCGGGCTGCCCTCGATCGTCAAGCCCGCGGGCCAGACCGCCTACCTCACCGAACTCGCCGTCCGGCAGATCGTCGAGTCGCAGATCCTGCCCGAAGGCGCCCTCCAGTTGCTCGCCGCGGGCCCCGACGGGCTGCTGGACGCGCTGACCGTCCAGGACTCCGTCGCCTTCACCGGCTCGGCGCGGACCGCCGGGATCTTGCGCCGTCATCCGAACGTGCTGGACGGCAGCGTCGCCTTGGGCGTGGAGGCCGATTCCCTCAACTGCTCGATCCTCGGCCCCGACGTGCGGCCGGACGACCCGGAGTTCGAGTTGTTCGTCAAGGGCGTCGTCACCGAGATGACGGTCAAGGCCGGGCAGAAGTGCACGGCCATCCGCCGGGTGATCGTGCCCGAGGCGATGGCCGACCAGGTGACCGAGGCGCTCGCGGCGCGGCTGGCGAAGGTGACCATCGGCGACCCCCGCAACCCCGACGTGCGGATGGGGGCGCTCGCGAGCCTCGACCAGCGCGACGAAGTCCGTAAAGCCGTCGAGGCGTTGCGGGCGGGCGCCGCGGTCGTAGTCGGCGACCCTGCGGGCGCGGGTCCGGTCATGGGCGACGCCGAGCGCGGCGCGTTCATGACCCCGCTGGTGCTGCGCGCCCGGCCCGGCACAGCCGAGCCCCATGACGTTGAGGCGTTCGGCCCGGTCAGCACCGTGCTCACCTACGGCGGCCTGGAGGAGGCGGTGGCGCTCGCCGCGCGCGGCAAGGGCAGCCTCGCCGCCTCCGTCGCCACCGGCGACCCGGACGTCGCGCGGACGGTCGTCCTCGGGCTCGCTCCCTGGCACGGCCGCGTCCTGGTACTGGACCGCGACGACGCCAAAGAGTCCACCGGGCACGGCTCGCCGCTGCCCGTGCTGGTGCACGGCGGCCCGGGACGCGCAGGGGGCGGCGAGGAACTCGGCGGGATCCGCGGGGTCCTGCACCACATGCAGCGCACCGCCGTCCAGGCGTCCCCCGACAAGCTCACCGCCGTCACCGGGCAGTGGACGGCGGGCGCCGCCCGCACCGAGTCCGGAGTCCACCCGTTCCGCAAGTCCCTGGCGGACCTGCGGATCGGCGACACCATCGCCTCCGCGCCGCGGACGGTGACGCTGGAGGACATCGGCCACTTCGCCGAGTTCACCGGCGACACCTTCTACGCCCACACCGACCCAGAGGCCGCCGCCCGCAACCCGCTGTTCGGCGGCATCGTCGCGCACGGCTACCTGGTGGTGTCCCTGGCCGCGGGCCTGTTCGTCGACCCGGCCCCCGGCCCCGTCCTTGCCAACTTCGGCGTCGACGCGCTGCGTTTCCTCACCCCGGTCAAGGCCGGCGACACCATCGAGGTGGCGCTGACCGTCAAGCAGATCACCCCGCGCGCCGGCGCCGACTACGGCGAGGTCCGCTGGGACGCCGTCGTCAGCAACCAGGACGGCCGACCGGTCGCCACCTACGACGTGCTCACCCTCGTCGCCAAGACCTGGCCCGCGCCCTCGGCAACGGAGGACTGACTCGAAAGGGGCGGCCCGGGAATCCCGGACCGCCCCTTTCAGGCGTGTCAGGCGCGGGCGAGGTCGATCGCCGTCCACGCCATCGCGGTGGCGCCGTCCAGGACCGCCTTGTCGGCGGCCGGGGTGACGCACGCCGCGGTGAACTCGGGCTGGTGGTTCACCGCGGGCAGGCAGTCCAGCCCGAGCATCGGGTGGATGGTGGGGACGACATGGGAGACGTTGCCCATGTCGGTGGCCGCGCCGGCCGGGGAGCCGCCGGACAGGTCGGGGAAGACGCGCCCGAGCGCCTCGGCGTTGGCCCGGTACAGCGCCAGCATGGCCGCGTCGGGCCGCAGGTCGGCGTAGTCGAGGGAGATCGGCGTGGTGGTCAGCTCGCATCCGGTGGCCAGCGCCCCCGCCTCGAAGCAGCGCCGCACGCGCTGCTTGAGCTCGGCGAGGGCCTCCATGGTGGACGACCGGACGATCCACCCGCCCCGGCTCGCGTCGGGAATGACGTTCGCCGCGGTGCCCGCCTCGGTGACGATCCCGGCGATGCGGTCGTCCGGGCCCGTCTGCTGGCGGAGCAGCCCGACCGCGACCTGCGCGACGGTCATCGCGTCGGCGGCGTTGACGCCGAGCTGCGGGTACGCGCCCGCGTGGGCGGGCTTGCCGCGGTAGGCGATCTCGAACTGGGAGACGGCCGAGCCCGGCATCGCGGCCATCTCGACCGCGGCGGGGTGCACCATCATCGCCGCGTCCATCCCCTCGAACGCGCCGCGCTCCAGCATGAGGATCTTGCCGCCACCGCCCTCCTCCGCCGGCGTGCCGAGGACGGTCACCGTGAGCCCCAGGTCGTCAGCCAGGCCGGCGAGCGCCGCCCCGGCTCCGACCGCGGCGGCGGCGATGATGTTGTGGCCGCAGGCGTGGCCGATCTCGGGGAGGGCGTCGTACTCGGCGCAGATGCCGATGTGCAGCGGGCCCGTCCCGGTGGTCGCGCGGACGGCGGTGGGCAGGTCGTAGCAGCCGTGCTCGACCTCGAACCCGGCGGCGGCCAGCGCCTCGGCCACCCATGCGCTCCCCCGCGTCTCCTCGAACGCCGGTTCCGGGTGGGCGTGAATGCGGTGCGACAGCTCGACGAGGCGTCCGCTCGAGGCGCCGACGACGTCCGCGGCGTGCCGCTTGGCGTCGGTCGTCATGCGCCCGTCGCCGGTGCGGTGTGGATGGAGACGGGACGGGTGGCCGCGTCGTAGGCGGCCCGGGACCCGGTGGCGCCCATGCCGCTGTCGCCCGCCGGCTCGTACAGCCGCTCGGGACCGCCGCCCTGCCACTGGTTCACCCACACGACGCCGGCGGGGATGCGGTGTGCGGCGGCCATGTGCTCCGGGTCGTTGGTGTAGACGGTGGCGGCGAGGCCGAACCGCGTCTTGGCCGCCTTCGCCAGGCCCTCCTCGAAGGAGGGCACGACCACCACCGGGGCGAGCGGGCCGAAGGTCTCCTCGGTCATGACGAGCATGGAGTCGTCCACGTCGGTGAGGACGGTGGCGGGGTAGAAGAAGCCCGTGCCCTCGGGCACCTTCCCACCGGCGCGGACGGTCGCGCCGCGCTGGACGGCGTCGGCGACGTGGCGCTCCACGATGGCGCGCTGCCGCTGGTCGACCAGCGGGCCCAGGACGGTGGTCGCGTCGCGTCCGTCCCCGAGGGTGTAGGTCCCGGCGACGTCCACGAGGGCGTCGATGAACTCCTCGGCGACGTCCTGGTGCACGTAGATCCGCTCCATGGACGTGCAGATCTGCCCGGAGTTGGCGAACGCTCCGAACGCGACCGCCGCGGCGGTGGCGGCCGGGTCGACGCCGGCGTCGACGACCACGGGGTCCTTGCCGCCGAGTTCGAGGATCGAGCGGTGCAGCAGGGCGCCGCTCTCCCGGCCGACCTGGCGGCCGGCCTCGACGGACCCGGTGAAGTGCACCAGCCCGATCCGCTCGTCGGCGACGAGCGGCACGCCGGCCCGGGAGTCGCCGTGCACGAGGTTCACCACGCCGGGCGGCAGGTCGGCCAGCTCCAGCAGCCGCACCGCCGACATCGGGGACCGCTCCGACGGCTTGAGCACGACGGTGTCGCCCGCGGCGAGCAGCGGGCCGATCGCCCCGAGCGTCATGGGCACCGGGAAGTTCCACGGCACGATGACGGCGGCGGCGCCGAGCGGCTTGCGCAGGATCGTGGTGCTGCTCCCGTCCGGGGCGGCGACGGTCTCCTCGAACGGGTAGTCCAGGGCTTCGGCGGCGGCGGCCTTGAGCAGCTGCGCGGCGCCGCCGATGAAGCCGGTGCCGAGGGCGACGGGCTTGCCCATCTCGCGGCACTCGATCTCCGCCAGCTCGCTGGCGTGCTCGGCGACCGCGTCCGCCCACCGGGTCAGCCGCGCCACGCGTTCGGCGACGGGCAGCGCCGCCCAGGCGGGCTGCGCCGCGACGGCCGCATCCACGGCCAGGCGGACGTCCTCGGGCGAGCCGCTGGGGCAGCGGGCGGCGACCTCCTCGGTCGCCGGGTCGACCACCTCGTGGAACGCGCCGCCGCGGGAGTCCTCCCAGACGCCGCCGATCAGGTTCTGCAAGGTCTTCACAGGATGGTGCTCCTTTGCCGGGTCGGCGGGCGGTCAGCCGAGGCGGTCGGCCATGAGCTCGCCGACCATGATCGATGCGAGGTTGGTGTTGGCCCGCGGGACGGACGGGAAGATCGAGGCGTCCACCACGCGCAGGCCCTCGACCCCGCGGACGCGGCAGGACGGGTCGACCACCGTGGAGTCGTCGCCGGCCGCGCCCATCCGGCAGGTGCTGGTGCCGTGCTGGGCGTCCACCGCGGTCGCCAGCAGCAGATCGTCCAGCTCGGCGTCGTCGTCGAGCACCGCGAACAGGCGCTCGTTGGCGGCCTCGACCGGCCCGCCGACGACGGTCGCGGCCTCGGGACCGCGCGCCATCTCCACCAGGGCGCGGACGCCGTCGCGCAGTCGGGCCAGGTCGCGGTCGTCCGACAGCATCCGCTCCCGGACCTCCGGCTGGACCCGCGGGTCGGCGGACGTGAGCGTCAGGACGCCGCGCGAGTGGTTCTGGTTCAGCCACACGCCGAAGCCGCCCACCGGGAACCGCGTGTCGGCGCTCTCCATCGACAGCACGTTCATGTTCAGCGACACGAACATCATGTCGTGGGGCGTGCCGCCGGGCGCCCCACTGCTCCAGCGGACGCAGACGTTGGTGTGGCGGTCGTCGGCCGTCTTGATCGCGGCCTCCGCGGTCAGCGGCAGCCCGACGACGATCATCGGGTGGTCCTGCATGCCGAGGCCGACCGGGAGGTCGGCCCGGACCGCGATGCCGAGGCGGCGCAGGTCGTCCGCCGGGCCGATCCCGGACCGCATCAGGATCGCCGGCGAGTGGATCACTCCGGCGCTGAGCACGATCTCGTCGGCGTGCTCGGTCACCTCCCTCCCGGCCGCGACGACCCGGACCCCGACGGCCCGGCCTCCCTCGAAGACGACCCGGTCGACCAGGGCGTCGCCGCGGACGGTGAGCCCGGGCAGCGACCGGGCCGGCTCCAGATAGCCGTCGTTGACGGTGACCCTGCGCCCGGCCCGGGAGTTGATCGGGTACGGCGAGACGCCGGCCGCACCGGGCGCGTTCACGTCCGGCGCCCAGGCGTGCCCGGCGGCCCGGGCCGCCGCGGACAGTGCGGCGTCCACCCCGCCCCACCGCTCCTGCGGCATCCGGAAGATCGGGGTCGGGCCGCCGCGCCCGTGGTACGGCTCGTCCCCGAACTCCTCGTCGTCCTCGAGCCTGGCGAAGTAGGGCAGGACGTCCTCGGGCGACCAGCCGGCGCACCCGGCGGCGGCCCAGTCCGCGAAGTCCTCCATCGGCGGGCGGATCGCGATCTGCCCGTTGATCGACGAACTGCCGCCGACGCCGCGGCCGCGCCAGTACGGGGCCTGCGGCTGCTTCTCCGTCCGGGCCGAGTCGACGCCCTCCCAGACCAGGCCCGCGACGGCGGCGGGGTCCATCAGGGCACGAGCGGGGTTCGGCGACCGCCACGCCTCCGGCATCTGCGCCGACCGGTAGTCGGGCCCGGCCTCCAGGAGCAGGACGCGCTTGCCGCGCTCGGCGGAACGGGCGGCGAGGGCCGCCCCCGCGGACCCCGCTCCCACCACGATGATGTCCCAGCCCGTGTCCGTCACGGCGAACCTCCTGCGTTCGGCTCGGGAGCGCGGATCCGGGGATGTCCGTTCCGCTGCTGGCCGGTAGACTGCCTTCACCAGTGAAGTTCAGTCAAGAGTGAACTTTCATTTTAATCTGATCGATTGGAGTCCGGTGGTGCCCAGCCGTGTCGGCGACGATCCCTCCGGCGATGCGAACTCCCTGATCGACGACTTCGGCCTGCACATCGGCCGCGCGATGGGATGGCCCCCGATGGCCGGGCGCGCCGCCGGCGTCCTGATGCTCAGCGAGAACCCCCTGACGATGGCGCAGCTTCAGAGCGCCCTGAACGCGAGCAAGGGTTCGATGTCGGAGATGACGCGCCTGCTCGTGCTGAGCGGGACCGTCCGGCGGTTCAAGCAGCCGGGTTCCCGCCAGTTCGTGTACGAGTGGCGCGACGACGCCTGGATCGGCTGCCTGCAGCACCAGCTCGAGGGGACGACCGACCTGCTGGCGCTCGCCGAAAGCGCGCAGGCGCGCGGCACGGACCTCCCCGACCGGCAACGCGCACGCCTCCGCGAAATGCACGAGTTCTACACCTTCATGGTGGAGCGCTTCGAAACGCTCCTCGGCGAATACAAGGGATCCCGCCAAGCCGACTGAACACAACCCTCCGGCACCTCTCATCCGGGGGCAAAGCCATCCGGTGAGGCCGGCGCCGGCGACAGCTTCCGGCGGGCGCGGCCCACGCTGAACGTGCGGGTGACCGGCCTGGCCGTCCTCACCGCTAACGCCGCCGAAACCGCCGACCAGGCCTTCTGATCAGCAATAATATGAGTTCTGATATTGGTAGTGCAGTAATATCAATATTGGACACATTGCCGTCCGACCTGATCTGCTCTGCGGCATGCCGACCTCACAGCATTTGCGCAGGATCACTGTGATCGCCCTTTCCGCCGCCTCGGTTCTGGCCGGCGTCACCGCTTGCGGGTCCGACGGAGGCGGCGGAGAGCGCGTTGCTCCGCGGAGCAACGTCGCCTCGCTCGGCGAGCAGTCCGGCCTGCGGCCCGCCGCGTCGCAGGCGACCGTCGACAAGCAGCTGAGTGCGCTCGAACGGTCCCGGCAAGACCGCATCGGCGCCTACGCGGTGAACACCGGGACCGGACGCTTCGTCGCCTACCGGCCCGACGAACGATTCCCCTTCGCCTCCACGTTCAAGGCCATGGTGTGCGGCGGAATCCTGCAGGAGGCGCACCGGTCCGACCCGGGGCTGCTGCATCGGGTCATCCGCTACAGCAAGAGCGACCTGGTGGACAACTCGCCCGTCACCGAGAAGCACGTGAAGGGCGGCATGACCGTTTCGGCCTTGTGCAAGGCGGCGATCACCCAGAGCGACAACACGGCCGGCAACCTGCTGCTCAAGCAGCTCGGCGGTCCGGCGGGCGACACCGCCTTCCTCCGCTCGCTCGGCGACCGGGTCACCCGGCACGACCGCTGGGAGACCGACCTCAACCTGTGGAAGCCGGGGTCCGTCCTCGACACCACCTCCCCGCGCGCCTGGGCCGGCGACCTGCGCTCCCTCACCGCAGGCGGCGCGCTCGTCCGCGCGGACCGCGACCGCCTGACCGGCTGGATGAAGCAGACGCGAACCGGCGGCAACCGCATCCGCGCCGGGCTCCCGAAGAACTGGACGGTCGGCGACAAGACCGGCACGGGGACCGGGTACGGTACCGCCAACGACATCGCGATCGCCTGGCCCCCGTCCGGAGCGCCGCTGATCATCGTGATCACGACGAACCGCCTCAGCGCGGACGGCGAGGCCGACGAGCCCGCCATCGCCGAGACCGCCGGCATCCTCGCCAAGGCCGTCGGCTAGGCGACGGACGGCGGTGTGTGCGCGGGCGCTATGCGCGTTGCGCCGCCTTGGGGCGGGCGCGCAGGTGGGCGCGCTCGCCCTGGCTGCCGAAGAGGACGAGGAACTCGACGGGTTCGGCGTCGACGGCGCCGAACCAGTGCGGCAGGCGCGTGTCGAACTCGGCCGCCTCGCCCGGTGCCAACTCCAGGTCGTGCTCGCCGAGGACGACGCGCAGCCGCCCGTTGAGGACGTAGAGCCATTCGTAGCCCTCGTGGGTCTGCGGGGTGGGCTCCCGGCGGTCGCTGCCGGCCGGGATGACGAGCTTGTAGGCCTGGATGCCGCCGGCGCGGCGGGTCAGCGGCAGCATGGTCATGCCGTTGCGGACGACCGGGCGAAGGTGGACCCGCGGGTCGCCGGTGGGCGGGGCGTCCACCAGCTCGTCGAGGGTGACGCCGTAGGCCTTGGCCAGCGGCAGCAGCAGTTCGAGGGTCGGGCGGCGGGCGCCGGACTCCAGCCGCGAAAGCGTGCTCACCGAGATGCCGGTCGCCGCCGACAGGTCGGTCAGCGTGATCTCCCGCTGGTTGCGCAGGGCGCGCAGCCGCGGGCCGACCGCGTCGAGTGCCTGGTCCAGATCGTCGTCCATGCCCGCCAGTTTGCCACATCGGCAAAGACATTTGCGGATCCGAGTGGCGCCTTCGCATAGTGGCGGCGGAGGTGGTCGAGATGACCGAGCAGCTGAGGGACCGCTACGACGTGGTGGTGATCGGGGGCGGCGCCGCGGGATTGAACGGGGCGCTGATGCTCGCGCGATCGCGGCGGTCGGTCGTGGTGCTGGACGCCGGGTCGCCGCGCAACGCGCCCGCCGAGGGCGTGCACGGGCTGCTGGCCCGGGACGGGATGCCGCCGGCCGAGTTGCTGGAGCGCGGGCGGGGCGAGGTCCGCCGCTATGGCGGGCAGGTGGTGACCGGGACGGTCACCGGCGCGGCACGGGAGGCCGGGAGCTTCACCGTCGCCCTGGAAGGCGGGCAGACCGTCCGGGCGCGCCGGCTGCTGGTGACCACCGGGCTGGTCGACGAGCTGCCGGACGTGCAGGGTCTGCGGGAACGGTGGGGGCGGGACGTGGTGCACTGCCCGTACTGCCACGGCTGGGAAGTGCGCGACCAGGCCATCGGGATCCTGTCCGGCGGCCCGACGTCGGTGCACCAGGCGCTGCTGTTCCGGCAGCTGAGCGCCGATGTCGTGTTCTTCGCCCACACCGCTCCCCCGCCTGCGGGCGAGCAGGCCGAGCAGCTCGCCGCCCGCGGCGTCCGGGTGGTGGAGGGCAAGGTGACGGCCCTGGAGATCGTCGGCGACCGGATCGCGGGCGTGCGGCTGGTCGACGGCTCGGTCGTCGCGCGCGACGCGCTGGCGGTGGCGCCGCGGATGGTCGCCCGCGCGGACTTCCTCGCGGGCCTCGGTCTGCGGCCGGCCGAGCACCCGTCCGGGGCCGGCGAGCACGTCCCGTCCGACGCGGCGGGCCGCACCGACGTGCCCGGGGTGTGGGTCGCCGGCAACGTCACCGATCTGGCCGCGCAGGTCGGCGCCGCCGCGGCGGCGGGTGCGATGGCGGGGGCCCAGATCAACGCCGACCTGGTCGCCGAGGAGGCCCGGCGGGCGGTCGAGGCCCGCCGGGACCCGTTCTCGGCCGAGGCCGAGGCGCGCGTCTGCGAGGCGGTGATGGGCGACCGCCGCCACGGCCTGTGACCCGAGCCGGGTTGCACCCGAGGGCCTCCCCGTGCAATCTTGGAATGGTTGTTCCAAGATTGCACGGGGAGGCGTGAGCGGATGCCCGACGTCAAGCACTTCGACCCCGACGCGGTGCTGGACCAGGTGGTGCGCCTGTTCTGGCGGCGCGGCGCCGCGTCCACCGGCATCGCCGAGGTGGTCGCGGAGACGGGGATCAGCCGGTCCAGCCTGTACGCGACGTTCGGCGGCAAGCGGGATCTGTACCTGGCGGCGCTGCGCGGCTACGTGGAACGCCATTCGCGTCCGGTGTTCGACCGGCTCGCGGCGGACGAGCGGGGCCTGCCCGCGATCGCCGGCTTCTTCGGCGGGCTCATCGCGGCCCGGTGCACGGGCGAGCACGCGCGCTGGGGATGCATGGTGTCCAACGCGCACGCGAGCCTGGACGGCGCCGAGGACGACGACGTCAAGCAGGTCCTGGACGCCCACCACGACGGGCTGTGCACGGCGATGCGCGCCGCCCTGCGGGCCGCCGGCCGGCGCGGGCAGCTGCGTCCCGGCCTTGCCCTGGAAGGCGCCGCGCAGACGCTCGCGCTGCTGGCCTACGGCGTGAACCTGCGGTCGCGGGCGGGTGCGTCCCCGGCCGCGCTCACCGCGGCGGTGGAAGCCGCCCTCGCCTCCCTGACCCCCGATGAGGAGAACCGATGACCGAGTTCGCCGTGTACGACGAGACCGACGCCCCCGAGGCCGCGCGCCCGCATCTGGAGGCGGCCAAGAAGCGGATGGGGTTCGTCACCACCCTGAACGGGGTGATGGCCGAGTCACCCGAGCTGCTGGCGGGGTACAACGCGCTGTCGGAGCTGTTCGGCAGGTCGTCGCTGCCGAGGAACGCCAAGCACGTCGTGTGGATCACCGCCAGCGTGCTGAACGGCTGCGAGTACTGCGTGGCCGCCCATTCCACGCTCGCGTTGCGCTCGCGCGTCCCGGCGGAGGTCGTCGAGGCGCTGCGCGAGGGCCGGGTGCTGGACGACCCGGCGCTGGAGGCCGCCCGCGTGTTCACCGCCGCGATGGTCGACCAGCGCGGGTGGGTCGGCGACAAGCAGGTCGAGGCGTTCCTGGCCGCCGGCTACACCCGCCGCCACGTCCTGGACCTCGTGCTCGGGATCGGCATGAAGACGCTGTCGAACTACACCAACCACATCGCCCACACTCCGCTCGACCCCGCCTGGAAGGACCAGGAGTGGACGGCGCCCGCCACCACGTGACGCCCGCGCGGCACCGCCTCAGTGCACCGAGGCGCTGCGGTGCGTGGTGGCCAGGAGCCGGAGCGCGGCGTGCGACGGGGAGCCCTGCTCGACGGTGTGGGCGATCAGCGCCTGGTCGGGGTCGTCGGGCAGCCGCAGCGTCTCGAACCCGAGGTCGAGGGCGCCGACGGCGGGGTGCCGGTAGACGTACCGGCCGTAGGTCTTGTCCTTGAGGCCGTGCTCGGCCCAGATCTCGCGGAACTCGGGGCCGGCCGCCGACAGCTCCTCGACCAGCGCGGCGGCCGCGGGGTCGCCGGGATGCCGCCCGATGTCCAGCCGCAGGTAGCCGACGATGTCGGCGGCCTTGGCGCGCCAGTCGGCGTACAGCTCGCGCATGCCCTCGTCCAGGAAGACCAGCCGGGCGAAGTTGCGCTCTTCGGGCGGCAGCGCGCCGAAGTCGGTGATCAGCGCGGCGGCCAGGTCGTTCCACGCCAGCACGTTGGTGTAGCGGCCGACGATGTAGACCGGCACGTCGGGCGTCGACTCCAGCAGGCGGCGCAGTCCGGGCCGGACCTGCTGGGGCTCGTGCGCGGGGGCGCCCGCGGGTTCGGTGTAGGGCCGCGCCAGGCGGTACAGGTGGCCGCGCTCGACCTCGTCGAGCTGCAGCGCGCGGGCGACCGCGTCCAGGACGGCCTCGGAGAAGTGCAGGGTGCGGCCCTGCTCGAGGCGCACGTAGTGGTCGACGCTGACGCCCGCGAGCCGGGCGAGCTCCTCGCGGCGCAGGCCGGGGACGCGGCGCCGGCCCCCGTAGTCGGGCAGCCCCAGTTCCTCCGGCTTCAGCCGGGCCCTGCGGGAGCGCAGGAACTCCCCGAGTTCCGCTCGCCTGTCGAGTGCCATGCACCGATTATCCCGTCCCGCCCGTCATGCCGGGCGGCGGAGGCTGGTCACGCGATGCCTAGGCAGCGGCCGCCACTGGGTACGGCCGCGCCGGCCGACGACAGTGATCATCACGAACTTCCCCCCCACCGGAGGAGCAAGGAAATGATCACAAGGCGTCCGCTGGGAAGCACCGGCATGGACATCACGGCCGTCGGGTTCGGTTCCTGGGCGGTGTCGGGGCCGGGCTGGCGGTTCGGCTGGGGCGCCACCGACGACGCCGAGTCGGTCGCGGCGATCCGGCACGCGGTCGGCTCCGGCGTCAACTGGATCGACACCGCCGCGGTGTACGGGCTGGGCCACTCCGAGGAGCTGGTCGGCAAGGCCGTCGCGGACCTGCCGGAGGCCGACCGGCCCTTCGTCTTCACCAAGGCGGGCCTGGTCTGGGATCCGGCCGACCCGCAGGCCGCGCCGCGCCGCGTCATGCGGCCGGACAGCGTCCGCCGCGAGGTCGAGGACTCGCTGCGCCGCCTCGGCGTCGAGCGCATCGACCTGTACCAGGTGCACTACCCCGACACCGGCGAGTCGCTGGAGTACGCCGGCGGCGGCTTCGGCGCGGTGTCGCCGAACGCGACGCCGCTGGAGGAGTACTGGCAGGTGATGGCGGACCTGAAGGCCGAGGGGAAGGTCCGGGCGATCGGGCTGTCGAACCACTCCCCCGACCTGCTGGAGCGCGCGGAGAGGGTCGCGCACGTCGACGCGGTCCAGCCGCCGTTCTCGGCGATCAACCGGTCGGCGGCCCGGGAGATCGCCTGGGCCCGCGAGCACGGCACCGGCGTGATCGTCTACTCGCCGCTGCAGTCGGGGCTGCTGACCGGCGCGTTCTCGGCCGAACGGGCCGCCGCGCTGCCCGCCGACGACTGGCGCGCCGCCCACAGCGACTTCACCACGGGGCTGCCGGCGAACCTGCGGCTGGCGGACGCGCTGCGCCCGATCGCCGAGCGGCGCGGTGTGACGGTCGCGGAGGTCGCGATCGCCTGGACGCTGGCATGGCCCGGCGTCACCGGCGCGATCGTCGGCGCCCGCAAGGCCGAGCAGGTGGACGGCTGGATCGGCGCCGGTTCGGTCGAGCTGTCGCCCGCCTACCTGGAGGAGATCGCCGGCGCGATCACCGCGTCCGGCGCCGGCAGCGGCCCCGCCCGCCCGTGAACCCGCCACCATCCGAGAAGGAGAACACATCATGTCGCTGACCGTCGTCGCCGAATGCCTCGCCGCGCCCGGCCGGGAGGACCGGCTCCGCACCGCCCTGGAGGCGATGATCGAGCCGTCCCTGGAGGAGCCGGGGTGCCTGGCCTACCGCCCCTACGCCGACCCGAACCGGCCGGCCCGGATGGTGGTCGTCGAGGAGTGGGCGGGCCCCGGCGCGCTGGAGGAGCACTTCGCCACGCCGCACTTCCGGCACGTCGAGCAGGTGCTCGGGGAGATCCTCGCCGAGCCGATGACGATCCGGCGGCTCGTCCCGGCCGGCTGATCCCGCCCGCACCCGCTGCGCCCGCGCCGGTCAGGTCACGAGAAGGCCGGCGCGGGCGGCGGCGCAGGCCGCCGAGGCCGCCCGCCGGGCCGCCGCCGCGTCGACCGGCTCGCCGCTGACGAACAGCCGGTAGTACAGCGGCGCGACGGCGAGCCGGACGACCTCGGCGGGGTCGGTGCC
>NZ_BAAAMR010000061.1:0-65647 GCF_039529375.1 Actinomadura napierensis | reverse complement strand
CGCCTCCCCGCCCCCTGCCTCCCCGGCTACGACTTCGCGCTGCTCGCCGCCGTCGGCGCGCGCCCGCTGCCGGTCGCGGTCGCCGCCGTCGTCCTCGCCGGGTTCGCCACGCCGCCGCTGGAGGCGGGGCTCCGGGCGCTGTGGCCGGACGTCCTGGACGGCCCCGAGCAGGTCGACGCCGCCTACGCCCTCGACGCCGCCGCCCAGGAGATCCTGTTCTCGGTCGGGCCGCTGCTCGTCGTCGGCGCCGCCGCCCTGAACACCGAGACCGCGCTCGTCCTCACCGGCCTGGTCGGCATCGCCGGCACCCTCGTCGTCGCCCTGTCCGGGCCGTCGCGCCGCTGGACGGGCCAGCCGCGCGCCGCCGACTGGGCCGGGCCTCTGCGCTCGCCCGGGCTCCGCGTCCTGCTGACCTCGCTGGGCTGCGCCGGCATCGCACTCGGCGTCTACGCGGTCGCCGTCGTCGCCTACGCCGAGCGGCTGGACAGCGGCATCGCGTCCGGGCTGCTCCTCGCCTGCATGGCGGCCGGTGCGCTGACCGGCGGCATCGTCTACGGCGCGCGCCGGTGGGAGGGCGACGCGCACCGGCGGCTGCCCTGGCTGCTCGCCGCGCTCGCCGCCGGATACGTCCCGCTCGTCCTCGCGCCGGGCCTACCCGCGATGTCGGTGCTGGCGTTCATCAGCGGCGTGTTCCTCGCACCCGTACTGGCCTGCAGCTTCACGCTCGTCGACCGGCTCGCGCCGGCCGGCACCGTCACCGAGGCGTTCGCGTGGGTCGTCGCGGCCGTCGGCGCGGGCGGCGCCGCGGGCTCGGCCGTCGCGGGCTTCGGCGAGAAGCTCGCCGGAGTGCCGGGCGCGTTCGCGGGCGCCGGGGTCGGCGGCGTCCTGGCCCTCACGCTGTGCCTGCTCGGGGCCCGGACGCTGCGTCCCGCCGCCGCCCGGCCCGTCCCGGCGCGCGTCCTCGGCTGACGCGGTGCTCTCTGACGGGTGTCAGATCCAGGACTTGAACCAGATCCGGGCGTGCCAGTCGTCGTAGGTGAGCGTCTGCGCCGCGAGGATCGGATAGAAATACGCGAAGTTCGCCAGCACCACCAGCAGGAACGCGCCCGCGGCGGCGGCGCCGACGAGCCGCCGCACCCCAGGCGGCAGCGGCTGCGGCACCGAGGACGGCACCGGCGCGACCCGCGCGCCGCCCGTCCCGTACGCCTCGTCCCGGAACCCGCTGTCCGCGAACCCGGTGTCCGGGAACGTGCCGTCCGCGAACCCGCTGTCCGCGAACCCGCTGTCCGGGAAGGCGGAGTCGTGCTCACCGGACGGCTGCGCGTCGGCGTCCGGTGACCGCCCGGACGCCGCCGAATGCGCGCCCACCAGCCCGGACGCGGGGCCTATCAGGTACCCGAGCACCAGCACGACCGCCAGCACCATGAACGGGATCAGCGGCGTCGCGTAGAACAGGAACATCGTCCGCTCGTGGAACGCCGACGGGAACCAGGTCAGCCAGCCGGCGAGGAATCCCAGCAGGATCGCCCCGGCCCGCCAGTCCCGCAGCATCAGCCAGATGAACAGCACCACGACCAGCGCCGCCAGCGCCCCCCACCACAGCGCCGGCGTGCCGATCCCGAGGATCTCCCGCGAGCACCGCGACGCGCCGCACGTCTTCGGCTCGGTGTAGAAGAACGCCACCGGGCGGCGCAGGATCGGCCAGTCCCACGGCCAGGACTGGTACGGGTGCTTGGCGTCCAGGCCGGTGTGGAAGTCCAGCATCTGCCGGTGGTAGTCCCACAGTTTCGGCATCGCCTCGAACGGCCGCCACCACCAGTGGCTCGACGCGTGGCCGCGCCCCCACCCGCCGGGCTTGAAGATCCAGCCCGACCAGGTCGCCAGATAGGTGATCAGCGCCACGACGACGAGCTGGACGAACGCGGGCGCCGCGTCCAGCAGCAGCGTCCCGGGGACCGGCTCGCGCACCCCGGCGGCGCGCCGCGCCCCGTAGTCCCAGCAGACCACCATCAGCCCGAACGCGGCGATGTAGAACACGCCGGTCCACTTGGTCGCGCAGGCCAGGCCGAGGCAGATCCCCGCCCCCCACCGCCACCCGTGCGCCAGGAACGGCCCGTACACCGACGTCGCGCCCGCCTCGATCTTGTCGGCGAGGGCGTGCCGGGAGCGGTCCCGGTCGTTCACCAGGCAGGCGAACCCGGCGAGGATCCAGAACATCACGAAGATGTCGAGCAGCGCGGCCCGGCTCGTCACGAACTCCAGCCCGTCCATCGCCAGCAGCAGGCCGGCCGCGCAGCCGAGCAGCGTCGACCCGGTCATCCGGCGGGCGACCCGGCACAGGATCAGCACCGACAGCGTGCCGACGAGCGCGGGCACGAACCGCCAGCCGAACGGCGTCGCGCCGAACGCCCACTCGCCCATCGCGATCATCCACTTGCCGAACGGCGGGTGCGCGACGAACGAGGGGCCCTGCCCCCAGATGTGGGCGTGCTGATCGGCGATCAGCATCTTGTCGGCGTTGTCGACGGTGTTGTGCTCCCACCCGAACTTCAGCAGGGCCAGCGCGTCCTTGGCGTAGTAGGTCTCGTCGAAGACCACGGCCTTGGGCTGCCCGAGCCGGTAGAACCGCAGGTAGCCCGCGAACAGCGTGACCAGCAGCGGGCCCAGCCAGCCCAGCAGCGCGCTGCCCGGGATGGCCGGGGCCAGCCACTCGCGCGGGGAGGGCGGCCGCCATCGGGACGCGTTCGCCGGAGCCAGATCCGTCGTCGCCATCTCGCAATCGTAAAGCCGCCCCCGGGCCGTCCGGTCTGCCCCCGGCACCCGGTGCCCCTGGGAGGATGAGAACGTGATGGGGACTTTGCTGCTGGCGGCGGCGCCGATCGGGCGGCCCGAGGACGCGTCGGCGCGGCTGCGGGCCGCGCTGGCGGACGCGCCGGTGATCGCCGCCGAGGACACCCGGCGGCTGCGCCGGCTCGCCGGCGACCTCGGGGTGGAGCTCGCCGCGCGCGTCGTGTCGTACTACGACCAGAACGAGCAGGCGCGCGCCGCCGAACTGCTCGGCGAGCTGCTCGCCGGCCGGGACGTGCTGGTCATCACCGACGCCGGGATGCCGGGCGTGTCCGATCCCGGGTACCGGCTGGTGCGCGCGGCGGTGGCGGAGGGGGTGCCGGTGACGGTGCTGCCGGGGCCGTCCGCCGTCACGACGGCGCTGGTCGTGTCGGGCCTGCCGACCGACCGGTTCTGCTTCGAGGGGTTCCCGCCGCGCAAGAAGGGCGAGCAGGCGCGGCGGCTGGCGGCGCTGGCGGACGAGCCGCGCACGATGGTGTTCTTCGAGTCGCCGCGGCGGCTGAAGGACACCCTGGACGCGATGGCGGAGGCGTTCGGCGCGGACCGTCCGGCCGCCGTCTGCCGCGAGCTGACCAAGACCTACGAGGAGGTCCGCCGGGGCGGCCTCGGCGAGCTGGCCGGGTGGGCGCGGGAGCGGGAGGTGCGCGGCGAGATCACGCTCGTGGTCGGCGGCGCGCCGAAGCCCGCCGGGCTGTCGGACCCGGCCGACCTGGTCGCCGCGGTCGCCGCCCGGGAGGGCGCCGGAACCCCGCGCAACCAGGCGATCCGGGAGGTCGCCAAGGAGAACGGCGTGCCGCGCGGGACCGTCTACGACGCTGTCGTCGCGGCCAGGAAACAATGACCCCGGGCGGAACGGTCCATGAGGGGAATTCCGGGGAATAGCTCCATCGGTGGCCCGCGCTGGACCACTATGGGACCGGCGGAGCCACCACAACTGGGGACCCCGCGGCTCAGAGCCCGGCGCGAGCCGGGAGACGGCACGAGATGCCGCCGGTAGCGCGAGAAGGCGTGACCGAGGGGGTGAGGGCCGTGCAGGACGCATGGTCGAGCCGTGAGGCATGGGTGTACGAGTGCCTGTGCTGTGAGACGACCTGGGACGAGGTGCTCGAGGTCCGTCATGTCGGGGACGGGCACGGGAACGAGGCCGTCATCTACCAGCGGAACGGGCAGCCGTGCACGACGCCGTGGACGGACTGCCTGTGCCCCAAGTGCCAGAGCCGCAACGTCAAGGCGTGGGCCGCGTCCCGCAAGGCGGGGGAGATCCCTCCCGCCCGCGACGGGCGCGACGTGGCGATGGTGTTCCACCTTCGCCGCATCCACGCCTGGTAGCGCACGCGCGATAGCGCGTGCCCGGCGGCGAGGGCGGGCGGCGAAGGCGGGAGCGGCCCCTAGCGGGCCGTGACCTCCGGGACCTTCCGCCCGACGGGCTCGGACGGGACCTCCAGCGTCCCGGCCGGGCCCGGACGGCCGCGCAGCCGCCGCCACCAGCCGTCCAGCCGGTGCCGGACCTCGGGGGTGAACGCCATCCCCGCGGCCAGCGCCGCCAGCGGGACGGCCGGCAGCACGTAGCGGTAGTCGAACTCGGCGGTCGCCGCGGGCGCGAGCAGCAGTCCGGTCGCCAGAGTCCACGGCAGCAGCGCCTCGCCGCCGAACCGCCGCCACAGCGCGACGATGCCGCCGAGCCCGAGCAGCAGGACGCCGCCGAGCATCGTCCCGCGCAGGTAGATCGCGTCCTGGTAGCCGCGCACGACGCCGGCGAACGGCTCGATCACGCGGGTGCGCGCGTCGCCGTGCTCGTAGCCCCGGGCCTCACCGGACGCCGTCGAGTCGGCGTCCATCCGCCAGTCGGGCAGCGCGTTGCTCTTCTTGCCGAACTCGTACTGCGAATAGGTCGCCTTGTCCGGGAAGACCGTCCGGTCCCATCGGAACACGCGGAAGAAGTCGTGCGCGACGACCTTCAGATAGGCGCCCGGCTGCCCCAGAATGGCGCGCTTGGCGAAGTCGTTGCTGAGCTTGTTGTTCTCCGGGCTGAACCGCGTGCCGGGGAACCGGTTGAGCGGCGAGCTGGCGTTCCAGATGCCGTCCTGCGAATTCGGCAGCCGGTTCGCCGGCTCGGTGCACAGCGGGTACTCGCTGACCGGCAGCCCGTGCATCTTGTGGCAGTCGGCGAACTTGTACACCCGGGCGTACAGGAAGATCCCGTTGCTCTCGGTGATCGCGAACTTGCCGCTGTCGACCTTGTACCAGGTCATGTAGGACAGCACGGGCAGCGCGCACGCCATCGCGGTGATCAGCATCATCCGCCACCCGGTGCGCCTGATCAGCATGTACACCAGCACGCCGAGCAGCACCGGCGCGCCCACCGACCGGGTCAGCCAGGAGAACCCGACGATCAGCCCGACCGCCAGCGCGATCTTCCAGGACGGCCGGTCGTGCCAGAGCAGCAGGGTCACGGCCAGCATCACCAGGAAGGTGAACGTGGTGTCGGACAGGACGAGGTGCTCCAGCTGGATCTGGTAGGCGTCGAACAGCACCGGCACCGTGGCGAGCGCGGCGCCCCAGCCGGGCAGCCCGAACTTGCGGCGCAGCAGCGCGTAGATCATCACGCCCATGGACAGGCCCATGAGGTGCTGGACGGCGGCGACCAGCGCGAAGCTGTGGAACGGCTTCAGCGCCCACAGCAGGAACGAGTAGCCGTCCGGCCGCAGCGGATGCGGGTACAGCCCCATCGCGACGTGCAGGTAGTCGAAGCTGTCGTTGAAGAACATCGCGGGCTGGTAGCCGACCATCACGACCAGCCGCAGCAGCGCCGCTGTGGCAATGATCACACTGAAGATCGGATGGCGCCGGGTCAGCGCCCAGAACCGGGCGGCGCGCCCGCGGACGTCGATGCGCCGGAGGATCCCGCGGACCCTGTCGGCGGGCGTCCGCTCCTCGCCGCCGGCGGGATCGTCCGCGCCGCCGGCCGGCGCGTCCACTTCCGCTCCGGCTGGCCGCTCCGTCCGCGCGGCGGAATCGGAGGAAGTCTCCGGATCCGCGTCGGGAGACTTTTCGATCTCCGGTCCGCCGGGCGTGTCGCGGGGCGGACCGGCGCCCGCCGCGACGTCCCCGGTCTCCGCCGTGACCTCGGCGCTCTCCGCCGTGCCGGCGTCCGCCGCGGTCGCCTTCGGCTCGGCACCGCGAGGCGATTCTGCCGCCACTTCGGCACCTCCCCTCCACCGCATCCATCCCGGACCGCCGGCACTGCGTTCTCCGCCGCGCGTCACAGTCGCCCCACCCTTTCCGGGCCGCCATACCCGTATGCTTGACGTCCTAGCCTGCCGCCCGGTTCGCGGCGGAGAGGGTTTTTCGGTTGCAACTAGGCAACACGATACGGGTGCTCTTATGGAGAGCGGCCACCATCACCCGTCCAGGGCAGGCATCATGAACGACAACGGGCCGCCGGGCGGATACACCATGAGATCAGTGAACAGCACCGCAGACGGTCACCAGGGGTAACGAAGGAGATCGCGTGGAACTCTCCGTAGTGATGCCATGCCTGAACGAGGCCGAAACGGTCGAGACCTGTGTCCGCAAGACGATCGGCTTCTTCGAGGACAGCGGTATCGACGGCGAGGTGGTCATCGCCGACAACGGCAGCACCGACGGCAGCCAGCAGCTCGCCCGGGACGCGGGGGCGCGCGTCGTGCCGGTGATCGACAAGGGCTACGGCAACGCCCTCATGGGCGGCATCCGGGCCGCGCGCGGCAAGTACGTCGCGATGGGCGACGCCGACGACTCCTATGACTTCACCACCCTTGGCCCGTTCCTGGACGAGCTGCGCGGCGGCGCCGACCTCGTCATGGGCAACCGGTTCAAGGGCGGCATCGCGCCGGGCGCCATGCCGCCGCTGCACCGCTACCTCGGCAACCCGGTGCTGAGCTTCGTCGGGCGGCTGTTCTTCGGCAGCAAGATCGGCGACTTCCACTGCGGCCTGCGCGCCTTCGAGAAGGAGGCGATCCTGCGGCTCGGGCTGCAGACCGGCGGCATGGAGTTCGCCAGCGAGATGGTCGTCAAGGCGACCCTGCAGAAGTACGACATCCGTGAGGTCCCGACCACGCTGGCGCCCGACGGCCGGACGCGCGCCCCGCACCTGAACACCTGGCGCGACGGCTGGCGGCACCTGCGCTTCCTGATGCTGTACAGCCCGCGCTGGCTGTTCCTCATCCCGGGCCTGCTGTTCATGACGATCGGGCTGCTGGCCGGCGTGGCGCTGTCCACCGGGCCGGTCACGGTCGGCGAGATCGCCTTCGACGTCGACACCCTGGTCGGCGCGTCCGCCGCGCTGGTGATCGGCTTCCAGGCGGTGCTGTTCGCGCTGCTCACCAAGGTGTACGCGATGCAGGAGGGGTTCCTGCCGCACGACCGCCGGGTGCAGAAGATCATCGACTGGTGGAGCCTGGAGCGCGGGCTGCTGCTCGGCGGGCTGCTGGCCATCGCCGGCCTGGCCGGGCTGGTCGCCTCGCTGCTGCACTGGCGGGTGCACAGCTTCGGTGAGCTGGAGCCGCGCGACTCGCTGCGCATCGTGGTGCCCGCCGCGACCGCGCTGGTGATGAGCCTCCAGGCGGTCTTCGCCTCGCTGTTCGTCAGCATCCTCGGCATCCGCCGCCGCCAGCACCCGCCGCTCACCGACGCGGCCGAGGAGGCCGCCGGCGTGGTGGACGCCGCCGCGCACAAGGTCGCGAGCGAGCGCAAGGCCGAGTCCGCCGGCGCGGACGCCGCGAAGGCCGGAGCGGACGCCGCCTCCGCCGCCTCCGCCGAGAACGGCGAGACGGTGGCGCACGCCGGCAGCGCGGCGGAGGTCGCCGGGACCGCCGGGACGTCCGAGGAGCGCTAGCACGGCGCCGCCGGGCCGCGGTGCCCGGCGCGGCGCGTCCGAACCGAGAAGTTGCTGAGGGTTTCCCGGCCCCGGACGCTCGCCCGTCAGGCGCTGTGACAGGCTGACATGACCATGGATCTTCGCTCCCTGACCGCACGCGGCCGGCGGACCGGACGGCCGTGAGCACCGAGGCCGCGCCGCCGGTCCTTTCCCGTCCGCCCACCACGCCGCCGGCGGGCCGGGGCGCGCCGCGGTCCGCGCGGCGCCGCCGCTGGGTACTGCTGTTCGTGCTCGGCTGGGCGCTGCAGGTCGCGGTGCGGCTGTGGCTGGCGTCCGGGCAGACGATGCCCGTCGCGACGCCGGACGAGTCGGGGTACCTGTTCGCCGCGCGGGTCCTGACCGGCGGCACCGACGCCGACATGTCGTACGGGACGGTGTACCGCGGCGGCTACCCGCTGCTGCTGGCGCCGGTGCTGTGGATCGCGCACGATCCGGTGAGCGTCTACCGCGGCGCGCTCGTCGTCAACGCCCTCATCAGCGCGCTGATGATGCCGCTGGCTTACCTGATGCTGCGGGTGCTCCACGTGCGCGCGCGCTGGGCGTACATGTTCGCGCACGTCACGGCGTTCCTGCCGGGGGTGCTGTTCTACTCCGAGTTCGTGCTGACCGACGCGGTCCTTCCGGTGGTCGTGGTCGGCTGGCTGCTGCTGGTGCACGCGTGGCTCCACGCCGACCGTACGCGCGCGCGGGGGATACCGCGCGTGACGCTGTACGGGGTGGGTGCCTCCCTGCTCGTCGCCTTCGCCTACACCTCCCATACGCGCGGGACGATCCTGCTGGGCGTCCATGCCGTGCTGCTGGTGGCGGCGCTGGTGTTCCGGTGGCGCCCCTGGCGCGGCGTGGCGGTGTCCACCCTCGCCCTCGCCGCCGCCGTGGGCGCCGGGACGCTGCTGAACCACTCGCTGCTGCCGCACATGTACCCGTCCGGCGACAACGACCTGAGCGGCAACCTCGTCCGGCGGGTCACCACGCAGGACGGCTGGGCCTGGATGCTGTCGCTCGGCACCGGCCAGATCTGGTACCAGGCCGTCGCCACGGGCGGGATCGCGGCGATCGGCCTCGTCACGGTCGCGGTCGCCGCCGCCCGGCGCGGCACGCCGCTCCGCGAGCGGACGCTGGCGCTCGGCGTGCTGGCGATCGTGGCGGGCATCGCCTTCGCGACGTCGGCGGCGCTCCCGGACGAGTACCGCATCGGCAATTACGTCTACGGCCGCTACCTGGCGTGCATCACGCCGGTGCTGTTCATGGTCGGGGTCGCCGTCCTGCTGCGGGCGCCGCGCCGGACGCTGGCGCTGGCGGCGGGATCGTCCGCCGCGCTGACCGTCCTGGCCGGGTTCGTGGTCGAGTCGTACGCCGGGACCCGGCTGACCCGGTACACGTTCACGCCGTACGACTTCCCGGAGACGTCCTTCCTGACCTGGGACTGGAAGTCCTTCCAGCTGTGGCACGCCACCATCGCCGGGCTGGTGCTGCTCGGCGCCGCCGTGGCGGCGGTGCTGCTGCGCCGCCACGGCCCGGCGCTGCTCGCGGGATTCCTCGCGGTCGTGGCGCTGACGATGTCGGTCACCGCGACGGACCGCATCGCCCACCCGCTCGTCAGCGCCGAGACCGCGCACACCGACCTGCGGAACGTCCGGGGGCTGCGGGACACGCGCCACCTCGCGATCGACTGGAACGTCCCGTGGACGATCCGGCTGTCGCAGTACTACTGGGCCTGGTGGAGCGACGGCGGCGTCTTCAACGCCCAGACCACGCCGGTGCCGCGGAACGCCGACATGGTCATCATGTGGTGGCCGAAGAACGTCCCGGCGGAGAAGTCGTGGCCGCACGGCGCGCCGGCCGGCTGGAAGGTCGTCGACGGCCGCCGCACCGTCGAGGGCGACTGGGTCGCCTGGACGCGCTCCTAGAAGGCGACCTTCCCGGTCGCGGCGCCGGGCGGCGGGTTCCACAGCTGCAGGACGCCGTCGGACGAGCGCCACATCAGCCGCCAGCCCCGCGCCGGGTCCGGCTTCCAGCCCGCGGCGATCTGCGACTCCTGGCCGCGCCAGTGCGTGTACAGCATCGGCCCTTCGAGGACGTCGCGCGGCAACTGCGGCACATAGTGCGGGAAGTCGCGGACCTCGCCGTGCCAGATGGGGTCGCCCCACATGTCCCGCGTGTAGAAGGTGAGGGTCTGCGCAAGGCGCCGGTCGGCGCAGATGAGCCTCAGGTCCTGGTGCTTGCCGAGGTAGATCCGCAGCTGGTTCCACGCCTTGTCGCGCGGCAGCTCGGGGACGGCCGTCACCGCGGCGTACACGTACGCGCCGCTCAGCAGCACCGCAACGACCGGGACAACGAGGGTCCGCAGCCGCAGCCGCGCGACCAGGCCGTCCGGGATCATCCGGAACATCAGGATCAGCGACCCGAACCCGCCCGCGAGCAGCGCGGGCAGCACCCCGAACCAGTACCGCTGCAGCCAGGCGCGCAGCGAGATGCTGTGCGGGTCGAGCACCCCGGAGAAGAGCGTCAGCGGCACGGCGAGGGTGAAGAACCACACCAGCACCAGGGCGAGCCGCCGGTCCCGGGTGACCGCGAACCCGACGATCGTCAGGACCAGCGCCCCGACGAAGACCGCCCCGAGCGGGTTCCAGTCGTGCATGGCGCGCAGGAACGAGCGGGCCGCCAGCGCGCGGGTCACGTAGTCGCGGGACTCGCCGCCGTGCTCGGCCGCCGAGATCAGCCCGGCGAGCGGGTTGCCCCACACGATCTGGTTGTGGACGAAGTTGAACACCAGCACGACGGCCATCGGCGCGCCGACCGTGACGTTGCGGCGCCACGGGATCCGCAGCAGCGCCAGGTAGGCGGGGATCGCCAGGAACAGGAACGCCAGGAACTCCCGGACCAGGAACGAGCAGCCGAGCAGCGCCCCGGCCGCCAGCAGGAACCGGGTCTGGACGCGGCCCTCCCGGCGGCTCGCCACCACCAGCGCCGCCATCCCGATCGCGAACAGCCCGGCGCCCGGCATGTCCGGCAGCATCACCCCGGTCGACCAGGTGATCTCGTGGCCGTACGGGTTGGTCATCGTGAAGAACGGGTGGACCAGCAGGACCCCGGCCGACAGCAGGCCCGCGACGTCGCCGAACAGCGCCCGCACGACCAGGTACGTGCCGACGAAGAACGCGATCGCGCCGAGCGCGGCGATCACGAAGTAGGCGGCCTGGCCGGGGCCGAGGACGTCCTGGACGAGCCGCGCCGGCAGCACCAGCCCGATCCGGGTCACCTGGTGCGGGACCTCGTCGAACGGGAACACGCCGAGCGGGATGTCCGGCCAGTCGCGGGCGGCGAGCCACACGTAGTACGGGTCGAAGTACAGGGGCGGTGTCATCAGCACCCACTGCGCGGCGACCGCGCACGCCCCCACCAGCAGCGCCAGCCACCACACCCGGCGGGTCCGGCGGATGCGGGCGAGCAGCCGCCGGGGCAGCCCGTCCGTCCGTCCGGCGGTCGTTTCCTGCGTGACGGCCGGCTGGTCGGCCGTGGTCTGCGGCATGGCTGGCTTCTGCCCCTGGATGGACTACAGGCTGGACTGCGCTGAACGCCGGACCAGGCTACTCGGGTGCCGGACCCGCCGTAGTCGGCCGTACCGGATCTGCGGCGAGCTTCCAGGGAACGATCATCGGGGGCCGGTTATCCACAGGTGGCGATATTGGTGCGGTTCAACGGGACGGCGCGACTACCCTTGATTTCATGTCCTCGTCAAGCCGACACATCCTGACCGCGCCCGCCTGGCCGTACGCCAACGGGCCCCGTCACATCGGGCACGTCTCCGGTTTCGCGCTGCCCGCCGACATGTTCAGCCGCTACCAGCGGATGGCGGGCAACAAGGTCCTGATGGTCAGCGGCACCGACGAGCACGGCACGCCGATCCAGGTGCAGGCCGACAAGGAGGGCGTGTCCGCCCGCGAGCTGGCCGACCGCTACAACGGCGTGATCGCCGAGGACCTGCACGGCCTCGGCATGACCTACGACCTGTTCACCCGGACCACCACGCGCAACCACTACGCGGTCGTCCAGGAGGTCTTCAAGGGCCTGTACGACAACGGCTACATCTTCCCGACCACCACGATGGGCGCGATCTCGCCGTCCACCGGCCGCACGCTGCCGGACCGCTACATCGAGGGCACCTGCCCGATCTGCGGCTACGACGGCGCCCGCGGCGACCAGTGCGACAACTGCGGCAACCAGCTCGACCCGGTCGACCTGATCAACCCGGTGTCGCGGATCAACGGCGAGACGCCGAAGTTCGTCGAGACCGAGCACTTCATGCTCGACCTGCCCGCCTTCACCGAGGTGCTCGGCCGGTACCTGCGCGGCAAGCAGAACGGCGCGCTGGCGTGGCGGCCGAACGTGCTGAAGTTCGCGCTGAACCTGCTCGACGACATCCACCCGCGGGCGATCAGCCGCGACCTCGACTGGGGCGTGCCGATCCCGCTGGACGGCTGGCGCGACAACCCGGCGAAGAAGCTGTACGTGTGGTTCGACGCCGTCGTCGGCTACTTCTCCGCCTCCGTCGAGTGGGCGCGGCGGTCCGGCGACCCGGAGGCGTGGCGCGCCTGGTGGCAGGACCCGGACGCCCTGTCCTACTACTTCATGGGCAAGGACAACATCGTCTTCCACGCCGAGATCTGGCCGGCGATGCTGCTCGGCTACAGCGGCCGGGGCGACAAGGGCGGCACGCCCGGCTCGATGGGCGCGCTGAACACCCCGACCGAGGTCGTGTCGTCGGAGTTCCTGACGATGGAGGGCAAGAAGTTCTCCTCGTCCCGCAACGTCGTCATCTACGTCAAGGACTTCCTGGAGCGCTACGACGTCGACGCGCTGCGCTACTACGTGGCCGTCGCCGGCCCCGAGAACAACGACACCGACTTCACCTGGTCGGAGTTCGTCCGGCGCAACAACGACGAGCTGGTCGCCGCGTGGGGCAACCTCGTCAACCGCTCGGTGAACATGGCCGCGAAGAACTACGGCGCCGTCCCCGAGCCCGGCGACCTCAACGACGCCGACCGCGCCCTGATGGAGCGCAGCCGCACCGCCTTCGCGAGGGTCGGCGCCGAGCTGGAGCGGTCCCGCTTCAAGAACGCGATCACCGAGGCGCTCGACGTCGTCCGGGACGCCAACAAGTACCTGTCCGACCAGGCGCCCTGGAAGCTGAAGGACGACCCGGCCCGCGTCCAGTCGATCCTGCACACCGCGCTGCAGGTCGTCGACGACGCCAAGTCGCTGCTCACCCCGTTCCTGCCGAACTCCTCGCAGAAGGTGTACGAGCTGCTCGGCGGCGAGGGCGTGTGGAGCGGGATGCCGCGGCTGGAGACGGTCTCGGAGGAGGGCGGCCCCGACTACCGCGTGCTGACCGGCGACTACGCCACCGCGGCGCGCTGGGAGTCCATGCCGATCAAGCCGGGCGTGCCGCTGGCCAAGCCGGCCCCCCTGTTCAAGAAGCTCGACACGTCCGTGGTGGACGAGGAGCTCGCCCGGCTGGAGGCCGAGTGAGCCCGGCCGGCGACGGCGGCGGGGAGGCCGCCCGGTCCTTCCCGCCGCTGCCCGAGCGGCTGCCGGTCGACGTCTTCGACAGCCACTGCCACCTCGACATCGTCGAGACGCCGGTCAGCGAGCAGCTGCACTCGGCGAAGGCGGCGGGCATCACCCGCATCGTCACGATCGGCTGCGACCTGCCGTCGTCGCGGTTCGCGGTGGACGCCGCGGACGAGTTCGACGACGTCTACGCGGGCGTGGCGATCCACCCGAACGAGACCACCGGGATCTCCGACGCCGTCCTGCACGACATCGAGGTGATGGCGGCCCATCCCAAGGTGAGGGCGATCGGCGAGACCGGCCTGGACTACTACCGCGACTGGGCGCCCAAGGCCGACCAGCACACGTCCTTCCGCGCGCACATCGCGATCGCCAAGCGCACCGGCAAGGCCCTGGTCATCCACGACCGCGAGGCCCACGACGACGTGCTGGCGATCCTGCGGGAGGAGGGCGCGCCCGAGAGGGTGGTGTTCCACTGCTTCTCCGGCGACGCCGAGATGGCGAAGGTCTGCGCCGAGCGCGGCTACGTGATGAGCTTCGCCGGCAACGTCACCTTCAAGAACGCCGAGCCGCTCCGCGAGGCCCTCCGCGTCGCTCCCCTCGACCTGATCCTCGTCGAGACCGACGCGCCGTTCCTCACCCCCGTCCCCAACCGCGGCAAGCCGAACGCCTCCTACCTGATCCCGCACACCGTCCGCGCGATGGCGGAGGTCAAGGACGTCGACCTGGCCGACCTCTGCACCGCCATCGCCGCCAACGGGGAACGCACCTTCGGCCCCTGGTAACCGGGTGCGGTCTCCCTTCCCGGGGGAAGGGAGACGATATGGACGCGGATGTCATCATCGTCGGCGCGGGCCTGGCCGGGCTGGTCGCCGCACACGAGCTGACCAGACGCGGGCGTCGGGTCGCACTGCTGGACCAGGAGAACGCGGCGAACCTCGGCGGGCAGGCGTTCTGGTCGCTCGGCGGCCTGTTCCTGGTCGACACGCCGGAGCAGCGCCGGCTCCGCGTCCGGGACTCCTTCGACCTGGCCTGGAACGACTGGCAGGGCAGCGCCGCCTTCGACCGGCTGGACGACGAGGACGCCTGGGCGGTCCGGTGGGCCCGCGCCTACGTCGAGTTCGCCGCCGGGGAGAAACGGTCGTGGCTGGCGTCCCACGGCATCACGTTCACCCCGGTGGTCGGCTGGGCGGAGCGCGGCGACCTGCGCGCCGACGGGCACGGGAACTCGGTGCCGCGCTTCCACATCGCGTGGGGGACGGGCACCGGCGTGGTGGCGCCGTTCGTACGCAGCGCCCACCGCGCCGCCGACGAAGGCCTCCTCACCTTCCACCACCGCCACCGTGTGGACGGCCTGACCCTGACCGGCGGCGCCGTGACCGGAGTGCACGGCACCGTCCTCGCCGGCGACGACTCCCCGCGCGGCGTCGCGTCCAACCGCGAGGAGACGGGGACGTTCGAGCTGTCGGCACAGGCGGTGATCGTCACCAGCGGCGGGATCGGCGGGAACCACGACATGGTCCGCCGCTACTGGCCCGACCGCCTCGGCACCGCGCCCACCCACATGATCACGGGCGTGCCCGCCTACGTGGACGGCCGAATGCTCGACATCAGCGCCGCCGCCGGGGCCCGCCTGGTCAACCGCGACCGGATGTGGCACTACACCGAGGGCGTGCGCAACTGGGACCCGATCTGGCCCGGCCACGCCATCCGCATCCTGCCGGGCCCGTCCCCCATGTGGTTCGACGCGCTCGGCCGGCGCCTCCCCGCCCCCTGCCTCCCCGGCTACGACACCCTCTCCACCCTTGAATACCTGCGCACCACCCCCGACATCGCCGCCTACGACCACTCCTGGTTCGTCCTCACCCAGAAGATCATCGAGAAGGAGTTCGCGCTGTCGGGATCGGAGCAGAACCCCGACATCACCAGCGGCGACCGCAAGGCGGTGCTGCGCGAACGCGTCCTGTCCAAGGGCGCACCAGCCCCGGTCGAGGCCTTCAAGCGCCACGGCGCCGACTTCGTCGTCGCCCCCAACCTCGGCGAACTGGTCGATGGCATGAACGCCCTCACCGACGAACCGCTCCTGGACGCGGCCCGGCTACGCCGCCAGATCGAAGCCCGCGACCTGCAGATCGCCAACCCCTACAGCAAGGACGCGCAGATCCAAGGCATCCGCAACGCGCGCCGCTACCTGGGCGACCGGCTCAGCCGCACCGCCGCCCCGCACCGCCTCCTCGCCCCGTCCGCCGGCCCGCTCATCGCCGTCAAACTGCACATCCTGACCCGCAAAACGCTGGGCGGCATCCAAACCGACCTGGACTCCCGAGCCCTGGCCCCGAACGGCAACCCGATAGACGGCCTCTACGCAGCCGGCGAGGTAGCAGGATTCGGCGGCGGCGGCGTCCACGGCTACAACGCCCTGGAGGGCACCTTCCTAGGCGGCTGCCTATTCACAGCCCGAGCCGCCGGCCAAGCCGCAGCCCAAGCCGCAGCCCAAGCAACCGCCTAACCCCACAAGCAACCCCCCACGCACCCAAGACACCCCGCACACCCACTCCCGCCCCACACGCGGACGGAGGCGGCCACACGCCCATGCGCAGACGAGAGGCGGCCACACGCGCGCGAGGCGGCCACGCGCGAGCGGCGGCCACCCACGGACGTGAGGCGGTCACACGCGCGCGTGGCGGTCAGGCGCAGACGTGAGGCGGCCAGATGGGCGGGCGGCGCATGCGCGCAGGGGCGAGAGGGTCATCCGCGGGCGGAGGCACTCATGCGCGGCCACGGTCGGACGGGGCTGGGTACGCGCGGGCGGCAGGCGGTGGGCGCGGAGGGGAGGCGGTCGTGGGCCGTTGGGGCGGGCCACGGGGCGGGGGGAAGGTGATCGTCCTTAAGCCGAGGGGGTGGTGGCCTGAGCGTTGCGATCGCGTGCGAAGCCAAGTTCGAGCTTGCGAGAACTTGATCGCGCAGCGAGCCCCCAGGGCGAGTCGGAGCGATGCAGCGATCGCCGCTTTGTCCGCCGAAGGGAGGGCCCCCAGGGCCCGACCGCCAAGGACAAAGCAATGAGCCGGGTGCGGACGGCCGGGCTCTGGCCGTCCGCACCGGCCCCCTTGCCTCTTCGCGGGTTTCCGCGCCCTGGACTCCCGCGGTCGGCGTGGGCTCCCTTCTCTTGCGGGCGGACTCTCGATTACTAACAGTAGTCAGATGATGACTCTGTGAATATGGCCGTTCGGGTTCGCTTCTTCTTACCCGAGGGGGCGGGGAGACCGCTGTGGGCGTTGAGGTGGCGGGGGACGGGCGTTCCGCTCTAGGGTCTGACGCTATCGATCGGCCGTCGCGCGAGCGCGCGAGTTGACCGGCGGGCACCCCCGAGCCCGCTCGGCCCCCCTGGAGGAACGGTGCGTCGAGCCCCTGCGGCTTCTGCTGCCCTGGCCGTGACGGTCCTGCTGGCGACGGCGTGCGGAGGCGGCGGATCGCCGAAGCCGGAGTCGACCGTCCGGGTGGCGGACGCGCCGCGGACGAGCGCCCCGGCGCCGCGCAAGGTCGTCATCGTCGTGGACAAGAAGAAGACGACCACGATGACCACGGGGACGACCGTCCAGCAGGTGCTGGACCAGGCCGGGATCCGGCTCGGCCGCTACGACCTGGTGAAGCCCGCGCGCGAGCAGCCTGCCGGGGGCACGGTCAAGGTGCTGCGGCTGCTGTCGAAGCCGGTCACCAAGACGGTGAGCGTGCCCGCACCGACGATCAGGAAGAAGAGCTCGTCGGTGCCGCCGTGGTCGGAGAAGGAGCTGCGCAAGGGCCGCACGGGCATCAAGGTCGTGCAGGTGGCCTACGTCCGGCGGAAGGGCAAGAAGGTCAAGGCGGTCATCGCGCAGAAGGTGAAGCGCAAGGCCGTCGCGCGGATCCTGGCGGTCGGCCCGAAGGCGGCGGCCACCGGTGCGGCGGCCAGGCTGAACTGGAGCGGGCTCGCCAACTGCGAGTCGCACGGCAATCCGAAGGCGGTGAACCCGTCCGGTTACTACGGGCTGTACCAGTTCTCGATGTCGTCGTGGGCGTCGGTCGGCGGGACGGGCAGGCCGTCGGACGCGAGCGCGGCGGAGCAGACCTACCGGGCGCAGCTGCTCTACAACCGGGTGAACGGGCGCTGGCAGGGGCAGTGGCCGGTATGCGGGAAGTTCCTGTTCTCCTGACCTGCCACACTTGTTCTCATGGGGGAGAGACGGGGGCTGCTCGGGCCGGCGGACGTGCGGGAGCTGGCGGGACGGCTGGGCATCAGGCCGACCAAGACGCTCGGGCAGAACTTCGTCATCGACGCCAACACCGTCCGGCGGATCGTGCGGGCCGCGGGCCTGGGGCCGGACGACGTGGTCATCGAGGTCGGGCCGGGACTGGGGTCGCTGACGCTGGCGCTGCTGCCGGAGGCGGGCCGTGTCGTCGCGGTGGAGATCGACCCGGTGCTGGCGGCGGAGCTGCCCGCGACGGTGGCCGCGCGGGAGCCGGAGCTGGCGGGCCGGCTGGAGGTCGTCCGCGCCGACGCGATGAAGATCACACGGGTGCCGGGCCCGGTGCCGACCGCGCTGGTGGCGAACCTGCCCTACAACGTCGCGGTGCCGGTCGTGCTGAACCTGCTGGCGGCGCTGCCGTCGCTGCGGTCCGCGCTGGTCATGGTGCAGGCGGAGGTCGCCGACCGGATGGTCGCGGCGCCCGGGAGCAAGATCTACGGGGTGCCGTCGGTGAAGCTCGCCTGGTACGGGGAGGCCCGCCGTGCCGGTGCGGTGGGGCGCGCGGTGTTCTGGCCGGCGCCGAACGTCGATTCCGGGCTGGTGGCGTTCACCCGCAGCGACCCGCCGCCCTCCGCCGCGTCCCGCGAGCAGGTGTTCGCCGTGGTCGACGCGGCGTTCGCGCAGCGCCGCAAGACGCTGCGGGCGGCGCTGGCGGGCTGGGCCGGCTCGGCGGCGGAGGCGGAACGGGCGCTGCGGGCGGCGGACGTCGATCCACGGGCCCGGGGCGAAGCGCTGGACGTGGCCGCCTTCGCCCGTATTGCCGAGTATGGTCCTTCAGACGTGGGGGACGGCGCGCGGAACGCCGGTACCGCCGGCACCGGCGCGATGGACGCCGGCACCGGCGCGATGAAAACGCGAGAGTCGGAGGACGATGGTGAAGGCGCGTTCGCGGACGGCGCGGGCGGGGACCAGGCGGGTTTGGACGGCGCGCGCCCTCCGGCCCGGCGCGGCGCGCAGGGCCCGGCTGCCGGTGGCGGCGACGGCGCTGGTGGCGGCGGGCGGGCTGGTCGCGACGGTGGCGGCGGGCTGCAGTGACGGCGCGGGCGCGGCTCCGAAGATAACGACGACCGCGCGGGCGGGCATCGCCCCGACCCCGCCGGCGAAGGGCGCCTACTTCGGCGCGTGGGTGCCGCCCGAGGTGGGGGGCGCGGCCACGAAGTCGCCCTCGGCGGGGGCGTCGAAGACCGCGTCCGGTACCCCGGAGGACAGCGCGTCCGGCACCCCGACGGGCACCCCGACAAGCACGCCCACCGGGAAGGACGCCGGCAAGCCGGGCATGGCGCCCGTCGCCGCGTTCGAACGCGACATGGGCCGGCAGCTGGACATCGTGCAGAGCTACCGGGGCTGGAAGTCCGACTTCCCCGCGGGCCTGGACTCCTCGGTCGTCGGCGGCAACCGGTACCTGCTGCTGACCTGGGCGGGCGCCGACACCAAGGAGATCGTGCAGGGCAAGTACGACGCGATGATCCGCGCCCGCGCCAAGGCGATCAAGGCGACCGGCAAGCCGGTGTTCCTGCGCTGGTCCCGCGACATGGACCGGTCGTCGCTGAAGGACCGGACGCACTCACCGGCGGACTTCGTCGCCGCGTGGAAGCACCTGCGGCAGATCTTCACCGCGGAGAACGTCGACAACGTGGCCTGGGTGTGGTGCCCGAGCGCCCGCGGGTTCGGCGCGCCCAACGCCGGCGCCTACTACCCCGGCGACGACCAGGTCGACTGGATCTGCGCGGACGCGCCGCCGGGCGCCGACTACGAGTACCGGGACCTGTCGGAGACGCTGAAGCTGTTCATGCAGTGGGCCCGCGGCCGGCACAAGCCCATCATGATCGCCGAGTTCGGGGTGCCGAAGTCCTACGGGCAGCGCCGCGCCGAATGGCTGCGGGCCGCCACCAGGACCCTGGAGGACCCGCAGGTCAAGGCCGTGGTGTACTTCGACTCGGACGAGCAGGCCGACGGCCCCCGCGACGAGCGGCGCGCCTACGCGGTGACGGGCGACACGCACGCGGTGTCGGCGCTGCGGGAGATGGCGACCGCGCCCTACTTCAATCCCCGCAACCTCCCGGTGACGAGCGGAGGCTGATCCCTGCCTTAGGGTTCTGGACGTGAGCGCAGTGAGGGTACGCGTCCCTGCCAAGGTCAACCTCCAGCTCGGCGTCGGGCCGATCCGGGAGGACGGCTACCACGATCTCGTGAACGTGTTCCACGCCGTGTCGCTGTTCGACGAGGTGACCGCGGAGTCGGCCGACGGCCTGGAACTCGCGGTCGAGGCCGCGCCGTACTCGCGGGTGGCGATCGGCCGCGTCCCGACCGACGCCGGCAACCTGGCGGCGCGGGCGGCGGTCATGGTCGCGGCCCGGCTCGGCGTCGAGCCGCTGGTGCGGCTGCGGATCCGCAAGGCGATCCCGGTCGCCGGCGGCATGGCGGGCGGCAGCGCGGACGCGGCGGCGGCGCTGGTCGCCTGCACCCGGCTGTGGGACGACCGGGAGCGGCCGGCGCTGGCCCGCGGCGACCTGCTGGAGATGGCCGCCGACCTCGGCAGCGACGTGCCGTTCGCGCTGCTCGGCGGCACCGCCATCGGCGTCGGGCGGGGCGAGCGGCTCACCCCGGCTCTCACCCGCGGGACGTTCCACTGGGTGTTCGCGACCGCCGACGGCGGCCTGTCCACGCCCCGCGTCTACGCCGAGTGCGACCGGCTGCGCGAGGCCGCGGGGGAGAGCGCCCCCCGGCCCACGGTCGCGGAGGACCTCATGACGGCCCTGGCGACCGGCGACGCCAAGGCGCTCGGCGCCGCGCTCGCCAACGACCTGCAGCCCGCCGCGCTGCGGCTGCGGCCGTCGCTGGCCCGCACCCTGAACGCCGGCCGCGACCTCGGCGCGATCGGCGCGCTGGTGTCGGGATCCGGCCCGACCTGCGCGTTCCTCGCCGAGAGCGACGAGGACGCCGCCGACCTCGCGGTGGCGCTGGACGGCGCGGGGGTCGCCGAGCAGATCGTCCGGGCGCAGGGCCCGGTGCCCGGCGCCGCGGTGCTCTGAGCGCCGCCGCCGTCCGGTCTCGTCGCAGCGTTCCGATCCGATCACTGTGTGCTCTCGGCACACAAGCGAACTCCCGGCGCTCCGCGGGCGTCTTGATCGGTGACGCCGATTCCCGACGAGGTGGAGCGATGACGTATCTGACGGGGCTGCTGGCGCTGGTGGCGGTCGCGATGGTGGCGACGCTCGCGGTGCGGGCGGTGCGCCGCGACCGGGCGATCCGCCGCGACGCCCCGGACGCGGTGATCTCCGCCCGGCGCCCGCCGCTACGCTGATGCCAGGCGGGCGCCACGGCGGGCCACGCGCGTCCGTGCGCGCCCGGCGCCGCAGCGTTCCCCGAAGTGCAGCGTCCCCCGAAGTCAGGAACCCGCATGGTCGCCCTCCTGCTGATCGTCCTGGTCCTCCTCGTCGTCGCCGCCCTGGTCGCGGTGATCGTCGTGGCCGCCGTCGCGAGCTCCCGGAAGCGCGCCGCGGGTTCGACGGCGTACCGGCCGCCCGGCGCCCCGTACCCGCCGCAGCCGCCGTACGGCCGGCCGGCGCAGCCCGGCCCGTACGGCCAGCCGGGCCAGCCGGGCCAGCCGGGCCAGCCCGACCCGTACGGCCGGCAGGGCCCGCCCGGGCCGCCGGCGCCGCCTCAGGGCTGACCGTCCGGGCAGGGCGCGCGGGGCAATAGGCTGGACGGCGTCGTGAATCTGATCAACGTTGAGAACGTCGTCAAGGCGTACGGGCCGAAGCCGCTGCTGGACGCCGTCTCCCTCGGGCTCGACGAGGGCGACCGGATCGGCGTCGTCGGCCGCAACGGCGGCGGCAAGAGCACGCTGGTGCAGGTCCTGGCGCGCGAGGTCGAGCCGGACGAGGGCCGCGTCACGCACACGCGCGGCCTGCGGCTCGGGTACCTGACGCAGCGGGACGTGTTCGCGGAGGGCGCGACGGTCCGGTCGGTGGTGCTGGGGGACCGCGCCGAGCACGAGTGGGCGGGCGACACCCGCGCCCGCGAGGTCCTCGCCGGGCTGCTCGCCGACGTCGACCTGGACGCGCCGCTGGCCGGGATGTCGGGCGGGGAGCGGCGCCGGATCGCGCTGGCGCGGCTGCTCGTCCCCGAGTCCGACCTGCTGATGCTGGACGAGCCGACCAACCACCTCGACATCGAGGCGATCGCGTGGCTGGCCCGGCACCTGAAGGGCCGCCGGGTCGCGCTGCTGGTCGTCACGCACGACCGCTGGTTCCTCGACGAGGTGACCGAGCGGACGTGGGAGGTCGTGGACGGTTCCGTCGAGCGCTACGAGGGCGGGTACTCCGCCTACGTGCTGGCGAAGGCGGAGCGGTCCCGGATCGCGGCGGCGACGGAGACCAAGCGGCAGAACCTGCTGCGCAAGGAGCTGGCGTGGCTGCGGCGCGGCCCGCAGGCCCGCACGTCCAAGCCGAAGTTCCGGGTGGACGCGGCGCAGGCGCTGATCGCCGACGAGCCGCCGCTGCGCGACTCGGTGGAGCTGACGACGTTCGCGACCGCGCGGCTCGGCAAGACCGTGTACGACGTCGAGGACGTCGGCGTGCGGGTCGGCGGGCAGGAGATCTTCGAGCGGATGACGTGGCGGCTCGGCCCCGGCGACCGGGTCGGGCTGGTCGGCGTCAACGGCAGCGGGAAGAGCACGCTGCTGCGGCTGCTGGACGGCTCGGTGGAGCCGGTGTCGGGCAAGGTGGTGCGGGGCAAGACCGTCCAGCTCGCGCACCTGTCGCAGAACCTGGAGGAGCTCGACCCGGAGCGCCGCGTCCTGGAGTCGGTGGAGGAGATCCGCCGCCGCATCACGGTCGGCAAGCGCGACTGGACGGCGAGCCAGCTGCTGGAGCGGCTCGGGTTCGTCGGCGACCGGCAGTGGACGCCGGTCGGCGACCTGTCGGGCGGCGAGCGGCGCCGCCTGCAGCTGCTGCGGCTGCTGATGCGCGAGCCGAACGTGCTGCTGCTGGACGAGCCGACCAACGACCTCGACATCGAGACGCTCACCGAGGTCGAGGACCTGCTGGACGGCTGGCCCGGCACCCTCGTCGTCGTCAGCCACGACCGGTACTTCCTGGAGCGCATCACCGACCACGTGGTGGCGCTGCTCGGCGACGGGCGGGTGTCGATGCTGCCGGGCGGCGTCGACGAGTACCTGGAGCGCCGCGCCGCCGGCACGGCCCGCACCCGGACGGCCCAGGTGCACGCGCAGGAGGCGCCCGCCGCCGCGCCGCCGAAGCCGAAGGGCGGGCAGGACTGGAAGGCCCGCAAGGAGCTGGACCGGCTGGAGCGCCGCCTGGAGAGGCTGTCCGGGCAGGAGGCGGAGCTGCACGAGAAGCTCGCCGCGCACGCCACCGACTTCGTCAAGCTCCAGGAGCTGGACGGGAAGCTGAAGGAGATCCAGGCGGAGGCGGCCCGGGTCGAGGAGGAGTGGCTGATGCTCGCCGAGGACGTCGACTAGGTCCGGACATCGGCGGAAACCCTGGTGCTCGCCGTCCGGAATCGTCATGATCCACCAATGACGACTTGGATCGTGAAGATCGACGATGCGCCGGGGGACGGGCCGCGGCTCGCGGTGAAGGACGCCATCGACGTGGCCGGGCTGCCCACCACGGCGGGCAGCCGGGCGGTGGCCGAGCGCGCCGGGCCGGCGGCGGTGGACGCGGCCGTCGTCGCGTCCGCCCGCGCGCAGGGCGCCCGCATCGCCGGCAAGGCCAACCTCACCGAGTTCTGCCTGGCCGCCGACGGCGTCAACCCCTGGTCCGGGACGCCGGTGAACCCGCTGGACCCGGCGCGGGTGCCGGGCGGGTCGTCCAGCGGGTCGGCGGTGGCGGTGGCGTCCGGGGAGGCCGACGTCGCGTTCGGCACCGACACCGCCGGGTCCGTGCGGATCCCGGCGGCGTGCTGCGGCATCGCGTCGCTGAAGACCACGAACGGGCGCGTCCCGCTGGACGGCGTCTACCCGCTGTCGCCGACGCTCGACACGGTCGGGCCGATGGGCCGCGACGTCGCCGCCGTCGTCACCGGCATGCGGCTGATCGAGCCCGGTTTCACCCCGGACGCCTACGACCCGGACCTGCCGGTCGGGCGGCTGCGCGTCCCGAACGTGGACCCCGCGATCGACGCGGCCGTGGACGGCGCGCTCCGCCTCCTCGGCCCGATCACCGATGCGACCTGCGAGCACTTCCAGGACGCGGCGCTCGCCAACGGCGTGTTCGTCGGCGAGGAGGCGCACGCGCAGAACGGGCACCTGCTCGGCGACCCGTCGAAGATCAGCGAGCGGATGCACCGGCGGCTGACCGTGCTGAAGGAGGCCGCGTCCGGCCGCCGGTCGTGGGCGGAGGACGTGCGGAAGACGCTCAGGGCGGAGTTCGACGAGCTGCTCGCCCGGCACGGGGTGCTCGCGCTGCCGGTGCTGGCCGGGGTCGCGCCGGAGCCGCCGGACGGCGACGACGACCTGCTGCTGACGATGCTGACCGGCCCGGTGAACGTGGCGGGGCTGCCGGCGTTCGCGCTGCCCGTCCCGCTGCCCGGCTCGCATCTGCCCGCGTCCGTCCAGCTCATCGGACCGGCGGGCGGCGAGGAGCGGCTCTGCGCCGTCGCCGCCGCACTCGAATCCGCGCTGCGCTGACCTGCGGCGGGGATGAGGGTCAGGCGTCGAAGGGGATCAGGAGGGTGCGCAGCAGGACGGCCAGGGTCTCGTGCTGCTCGGGGCTGAGCGCTTCAAGGATGGCCTCCTCGCGCGCCAGCAGGTCGGCGAACGCGGTGTCCACGCGGGTCAGGCCCGCCTCGGTGAGGCGGACCTGGACGCCGCGCTTGTCCTGCGGGTCGGGATGCCGCTCGACCAGGCCCGCGGCGGCGAGCCGGTCGATGCGGTTGGTCATCGTGCCGGAGGTCACCAGCGTCGCGCGCAGCAGTTGCCCGGGGCTGAGCTGGTAGGGGGAGCCGGCCCGGCGCAGCGCGGTGAGCACGTCGAACTCCCACGACTCCACCTGGTGGGCGGCGAACACGGCGCGGCGGGCGCGGTCGAGGTGGCGGGCCAGCCGGGAGACGCGGCTGAGGACCTGGAGCGGCCGGACGTCCAGGTCCGGGCGCTCGGCCTGCCATGCCGCGACCAGCCGGTCGACCTCGTCCTCCATGCCGCAAGCCTACCTGTCTTGATGTCGAGGGACCTGTGGCCGGGCCCGGCTAACCGAACAGGGTTCGCTCGACGTGCTGGGTGTCGGCGTACTCCTTGACCGACACGATCCTGCCGTCCCGGACGACGTAGATCCCGGCGCACGCGTTGTCGTAGATCTTGCCCGACCTGGTGATCCCCTTCGCCGTCCACTCGGCGAGCACCTGGTCGCCCTCGGCGATCACGTTGACCAGCGCGACCTCCGGCGCGGTGCCCGGCTTGAACAGGCCGCCGGTCGCGGCCCCGAGGAAATCGTCGACGATCGCGTCGCGGCCCTTCCAGGTTCCGGTGAGCGGCAGGTCGCCCGGGTAGGTCCAGGTCGCGTCCTCGGCGAAGCTGTCCCTGATCGTCTCCAGGTCCCCGTCGGCGACGGCCTGGACGTAGCGGACGACGACATCCTTGGCGTTCATGGCGTTCTCCTCTTGTGCGTTCAGCGGTCGATGGTCAGGACGGCGTTGCCGCGCACGCGGCGTTCGCGCAGGTCGGTGAGGACGGCGGCGGTCTCGGCCCAGTCGGCGACCCGCCCGATCTCCGGGTGCAGCCGCCCCTCGGCGACGAGCCGGACCAGGACGGCCAGGTCGTCGGCGTCCGCGGTGCCGGCGTCCTCGTAGTGGAAGTGCCGGATGGTGGCCGATTCCGGCCCGTCGAAGAACCGGAAGAAGTCCAGCGTCACCGGGGTCCGGGACGCCTGCCCGAACCAGATCAGCGTGCCGCGGCGGCGCAGCCGCTCCAGCGCGGCCGGGAACTGCGCGCCGCCGGTCGACTCCAGCACCAGGTCGAACGGGCCCCGCGCGGACGCCGCGTCCGGCACCACCGCGGCACCGAACTCCGCCAGCCGCCGGCCCCGCTCGGTCGTCGCCGACACCGCGGTGACCTCCGCGCCCGCCGCCACGGCCAGCTCGGTGACGTAGTGCCCGACGCCGCCGGACGCCCCCGTGATCAGGACCCTCCGCCCGGCCAGGGACCCGGCGGTGCGCAGCAGCCGCAGCGCGGTGAGGCCCGCCAGCGGCAGCGCCGCCGCCGTCTCGGCCGGAACCCGATCGGGCAGCTCCGCCAGCGACGACGCCGGCACCGCGACGTACTCGGCCCAGCCCGCCGCCGGCGGGTGCCCCACGACGCGCGTCCCGCACGCGGGACCCGACCCGTCCGCCGCCGCCTGCACGACCAGGCCCGCCACGTCCTTGCCGGGCCGCCAGCCGGGGCGGTCGCCCTCCAGCTGGAACGTCTCGCCGCGGTTCACCGAGAACGCCGCCACCTTCACCAGCGCCTCGTCCGCGTGCGGCACCGGCTCGTCGGCATCGGCGAACGCGACGGTCTCCCGCGCGTCGCCGGTCGGCACGAGTGCCTTCACGACCCCTCCTCAGATCCCTGCCGGCGGCCTTCCGCCGGCCCGGTGGACCCAGTGGACCGTGCCGCCAATACCCCCGTCCAACAGCTGTTGAGCAGCTATGACAACCGACGGTTGTCACGGCAGGTCCACCGGTCGGTGGACGGCAGGTTCAGCCGGTCGAGGCTCATGCCGGAGGGGCCCGGGACGCGAGCATTTCCGGCATGAGAGATCTTCCTGTGCGCATGGCCCGGTGGAGCGCCGGGCACCCCTGGCGGGCGATCGCCGGCTGGTTCCTGTTCGTCGCGGTCTGCCTCGGCGTCGGGATCTCCGTCGGCGGGCACGCCGCGACCAGCGCGGACTTCCGGATCGGCGAGGCCGGACGCGCCGAGGCGATGGCCGCCGAGGGCGGGCTCCAGCAGAAGCCGGTCGAGCAGGTGCTGATCACGGCGCGGCCCGGCGCCGGCCCGCTCGACGCGGCCGCCGCGACCGCCGCCGCACGCGACGCGGCGGGCCGGATGGCGCGGCTGCCCGACGTGGAGTCGGTGTCCAGCCCGATCGGCTCGGCCGACGGGACGGCCGTCCGCGTCGAGGTCACCATGCGGGGAGCGGAGCTGGACGGCGACAAGCACGTCGCGACGCTGATCGCGCAGACCGCCCGGGTGCAGGCCGCGCATCCCGGACTCCGGGTCGAGGAGACCGGCGGGCCGTCCGTCAGCAAGGGCGTCGACGACCTGCGCGACCGCGACCTGTCGCGCACCGAGATGATCGCGCTGCCGGTCACGCTGGTCACGCTGCTCGTCGTGTTCGGCTCGGTGTCGCTGGCCGTGGTGCCGATGCTGCTCGCGCTGTCCTCGATCGCGGCGGCCGTCGGGCTGTCGATGCTCGCCTCGCACGTCTTCCCGGACGCGGGCGTCGGCACCAACGTCATCCTGCTCATCGGCATGGCGGTCGGCGTCGACTACACCCTCTTCTACCTCAAGCGCGAACGGGAGGAACGCGCCCGGTCCGGCGGACGGCTGCCGGCGGCGGCCGTTGTCGAACTCGCCGCCGCCACGTCCGGGCGGGCCGTGGTCGTGTCCGGGCTCGCCGTCGCCATCTCCAGCGCCACCCTGTACCTCGCCGACGACGTGATCTTCTCCTCGATCGCCACCGGCGCGATCGTCGTGACGCTCGTCGCCGTCCTCAGTTCCCTCACGGTGCTGCCCGCCCTGCTCGCCAAGCTCGGCCAGTGGGCGGAGAACCGCAGGGAACGCCGGATCCGGCGCGGCAGGCCGGTGCGCGGGACGCGATCGGAGAGCGGCGGGCGGCTCACCCGCGCCCTGCTGCGGCCGACCGGCCGCCGTCCCGGCGTCACGCTGGCCGTCGGGGTCCTGGCGATGCTCGCGCTCGCCGCGCCACTGCTCGGCATGAAGCTCACCGACATGGGCCGCGAGACCCACCCGCGCTCCATCCCGGCGATGCAGGGCTACGACCGGATCAACGCCGCGTTCCCCGACCTCAAGGCCATGCACCAGGTCGTCGTGAAGGCCGACCCGTCCCGCCGGGCGGAGGTGGCGGGCGCGCTCCGCGACCTCGCCCGCCGCGCGGAGAACGACCCGCGCCTGTCCGGCACGCCCGAACTGCGCACCTCCCCGGACGGCCGGATCAGCCTGCTCGAACTCCGCGTCCCGCACTACGTCAGCGACCCGGCGGCGGTCGCGTCGCTCAAGACCGTCCGCGGCGACTACGTGCCCGCCACGGTCGGGCGGCTGCCCGGCGTCAAGGTCGCCGTCACCGGCGACGTCGCCCGCTACGCCGACTACCCCGACCACCAGAAGCAGAAGCTGCCGCTGATCATCGCGTCGCTGCTGCTGGTCACGTTCGCGATGACGGTGTGGGCGTTCCGGTCCGTGGTCCTCGGCGTGGTCGGCGTGCTGCTGAACCTGCTGTCGGCGGGCGCCGCGCTCGGCCTGCTCGTCCTGACGTTCCAGGGGACGTGGGCCGAAGGGCTGCTCGGCTTCACCTCCACCGGGACGATCGGGTCCCGGGTCCCGCTGTTCCTGTTCGTGATCCTGTTCGGCCTGTCGATGGACTACCAGGTCTTCGTGATCAGCCGGATCCGGGAGGCCAGGCTCGGCGGCGTCCCCACCCGCACCGCCGTCCTGGACGGCATCGGACGCTCCGCCGGCGTCGTCACCAGCGCCGCGTTCGTCATGGTGACCGTCTTCGCCAGCTTCATCCCGCTGCACATCATCGAGATGAAGCAGATGGGCTTCGCGCTCGCCGTGGCGGTGCTGGTGGACGCGTTCGTCATCCGCATCGTGGTGCTGCCCGCCCTGATGCTGCTGCTCGGCGAACGCAACTGGTGGCCGTCCCGCCCCGGACGCACCGCCGTCCCGGCGCCCGCCCCCGCGAAAGTAGGCTGACCGGCATGGAGCAACGGCCACAGCACGACGACCGGCTCCAGGCGCAGGCCCTGCGCCGCTGGTACGCCGCCCTGTGGGTGTGCTTCGGCCTCGTCCCGCCCGGCATCGCCGTCTGGGACCACGCCGAGGGCACCCGGTCCGGCGCGCTCGCGCTGCTGGCCGTGCTCGCGGTCTGCCACCCGATCACCGGAACGTTCCCCGGGAACCCGGCCGTCCGCCGGTACACGTTCCTGGCCGTGCTGATCATCGGCATCGGCACCGTCTCCTACCTGCTGGACGGCGCCGCGTCGCTGCTGATCGTCTCGCTCCCGCACTTCTGGATCCATGGCGGCGGCCCGCGGCGCGCGATCGCCCTCAGCGGCGCCGCCGCCGCGGCCACCGTCGCGGGCATCGCCGCGAACCCGGACGGCCCGCCCCTCACCGGCAACACCGTCGCCGCCCTCACCGGCTACGCCGCGAGCATCCTCGTCGGGCTGTGGATGACCCGCGTCGTCGGGCGGCACGACGAGCGCGCCCGGCTCCTCGCCGCCGACCTCGAGGACGCGGAGCGCCGCCTCGCCGAGGCGCAGCGCCGGCAGGGCGCCGCGGACGAGCGCGAACGGCTCGCCCGCGAGATCCACGACACCCTCGCGCAGGGCCTTGCGTCCATCGTCGTGCTCGCCGAGGCCGCCCGCGAGGGCCTCGGCACCGACCCGGCGGCGAGCGCCCGCCAGCTGGTGTCCATCGAGCGCACCGCCCGCGAGAACCTCGCCGAGGCCCGCGTCCTGGTCGGCGCCGCCCCGGGCGGCGGCGTCGCGTCCGGGTCCATCGCCGCCACCCTGCGCCGCACCCTCGACCGGTTCGCCGAGGACACCGGCCTCACCGTCGGCGCCGACCTGCCCGACGTCGACTGCGACCAGCCGACCCGCGTCGCGCTGCTGCGCTGCACCCAGGAGTCCCTCGCGAACGTCCGCAAGCACGCCGCCGCCACCACCGTAGGCGTCGTCCTCGCCGCGCACCCGCACGGCGTCGAACTGGAGATCACCGACGACGGGCGCGGGTTCGCGCCCGGCACCGCGTCCGGCGGGTTCGGGCTGGACGGGATGCGCCGCCGCCTCGCCGAGCTCGGCGGCCGGCTCACCGTCACCAGCGCCCCCGGCGAGGGCACCCGCGTCCTCGCGCTGCTTCCCCGCGAAGGCACCCCATGAACGACGGTTCCTCGAAAAACAGCACGGTCCGCGTGATCCTCGTGGACGACCACACCGTGATGCGCGCCGGCGTCGCCGCGCTGCTGGCCGGCGAGCCCGGGATCGAGATCGCCGGCGAGGCCGGCGACGGCCGCGAGGCGGTCGCGCTCGCCGAACGGCTCCGCCCCGACGTCGCGCTCGTCGACCTGCGGATGCCCGTCCTTGACGGCGTCTCGGCCACCACCGAGATCCTCGCCCGCTGCCCCGGCACCCGCGTGCTGATCCTCACCACCTACGACACCGACGCCGAGATCGAGCGCGCCGTGGAGGCCGGCGCCATCGGCTACCTGCTCAAGGACGCCACCCGCGAGCAGCTCGCCGACGCCGTGCGTGCCGCCGCGCGCGGCGAGACCGTGCTCGCCCCGCGCGTTGCGCAGCGGCTCGTCGCCCGGATGCGGCAGCCCGCGCCCGTCGCCCTCACCGCCCGCGAGGCCGAGGTGCTGAACGCGGTCGCCGACGGCCTGTCCAACGCCGACATCGGGCGGCGGCTCGTCATCGCGGAGGCCACGGTGAAGACCCACCTGCTCCGCGTGTTCGCCAAGCTCGACGTGAGCGACCGCACCCGCGCGGTCGTCGTCGCGATGGAACGCGGCCTGATCAAGCGCTGACGGCCCACCCTCCCCGTCAGGCCACGGCGGCGATCAGCTTCGCCGCCTCGGGGGCCTGCCGGACGCCCGCGCGGTAGCACTGCGACCAGCGGGTCACGTCGCCGACGTCGCCGCCGAACGCCTCCAGCGCCGCCTCGTCCGGGACGATCCGGACGTCGCCCCCCGACCCGTCCGACATGTGCGCGAACGGCTCGACCAGCACGACCGGCCCCGCGTCCTTCGCCAGCCACGGCCACGAACCGCCGCCGAACGCCCCGTCCATGTAGAGGCGCCCGCCGACCTCCACCGGACGGGCGTGACCGGGCGCCGCGCTGCTCGCCGCGACCGCCGCCGACAGCGGGACGCCGCTCGCCCGGTCCCAGACGACGGGCTCGCCGGACGCCACGTCCACCCCGGTGAGCAGCAGCGGCCGCTCCGGCCACACGTCCGTGCCGACCAGGAACTCCATGCTCGCGCGGTGCACCTCGGCCGGCAGCGCGGCGGCCTCCAGCGCGAGCCTCCCGACCCGGCGGCGCGCCTCGTCCGGGGGCAGCACCGGGTCGTTGAGCAGCCCGAACACCCGCTCCATCGCCGACGGGTCGTGCGGGCGCGGCCCGTCGCGCGGCGGGAGCTCGGCGACCGCCGCCAGGTCGCGGCCCGCGGCGATCATCGCGCCGGCGATCGCGCCCGCCGACGTCCCGACGATCAGGTCCGCGGCGGCCGGGTCGACGCCCGCCTCGCGGAGCCCGGCGGCGAGGCCCGCCATCCACGCCGTGCCGACCGGGCCTCCCGGGCCCAGCACCAGGCCCCAGCCCATCAGCCCGCCTCGACGTCGCGCGCGGCCATGCCGGGGCGGTCCGGGTCGATGTTGAACGCCAGCAGCCGGCGCGGCCGGATGCGGATGAACCAGTCCTCCTGCCCGCCGTCCCGGACCTGCTCGGCCAGTCCCCGGATCTCCAGGAACCGCATGTTCTCCGCGCCCTCGCCGATCGCGTCGTCCACGACGAACGACACCGCCGCGTTCCGCCCGACGTTGCGGAACTTCGCCGAGCCCGCCATGCCGAACCCGTGGATGTCGATCGTGCCGTGCTCGGCGTTGTGCTCGAACCCGACCGGCTTGTTCTGCGGGCTCCCGTCCGGCGCGACCGTCGCCAGCCGCCCGCGCGGGACCTGCGCCAGATACCTCTGCTCGACCTCGTTGAACGTCATGCCCCGACCCTAGGAACGGGACGCCCCGGGCGGCATCCGTCGGATGACTGGTGCGGCGCGCCGCGACGAAGACTCTTGACATCAAGATAAGCGCGCGGCATCATGTCTCTTGATGTCGAGACAAGCCGAGGCCGTGTGGGACCCCGCCCAGTACGGGGTCTACGGCGACGAGCGCGCCAGGCCGTTCACCGAACTGGTCGGCCGCCTCGGGCCGATCGAGCCCCGGCGCGTCGTCGACCTCGGGTGCGGGAGCGGGGAGCTCACCGCGACACTCGCGGGCCGCTGGCCCGGCGCGGTCGTGGAGGCCCTCGACTCTTCCCCCGAGATGATCGCCGAGGCCCGCGCCCGCGAGATCCCCGGACGGCTCACCTTCGAGGTCGCCGACGTCACCGCCTGGGAGCCCGGGCGGCCCGTCGACCTCATCGTCTCCAACGCCGTCCTGCAGTGGGTCCCCGAGCACCTCGACCTGCTGCCGCGCTGGATCGGCGCCCTCGCCCCCGGCGGCCGCCTCGCCTTCCAGGTCCCCGGCAACTTCGCCGCCCAGAGCCACGTCCAGCTCCGCGAACTGTGCCGCTCCCCGCGCTGGCGCGACCGCCTGGCCGGCACCGTCCGCGACGACCCCGTCCTCGACCCGGCCGGCTATCTCGACCGCCTCGCCGGCCTCGGATGCGCCGTCGACGCCTGGGAGACCACCTACATGCAGGTCCTCACCGGCGACGACCCCGTCCTCGAATGGGTCAAGGGCAGCGCGCTGCGCCCCGTCCTGTCGGCCCTCCCGCCGGACGAGACCGGCGAGTTCCTCACCGCCTACCGCGACCGGCTCCGCGCCGCCTACCCCGCCCGCCCCTACGGCACCGTCTTCCCGTTCAGGAGAGTGTTCGTGATCGCCACACGGCACGCCCCGTAGACGGGGTGCCGCCCGCCGGCCGAGGCAAGCCAATCGTTCCCCTGCGGTGTGCTCCTCGGCCGGCGGGCGGCATCCAGGCCGCGCGGACGCGACCACGACAGGATCGCGGAGCGCGCGGCCCGGCACCGAACCCCGGCTTCGCGACCCGACGCCGGCGACCCCTGCCGGTGGCCGCCCGGACGAACTCCGGACGGCCACCGGCGTCCGCAGGAGCCCCGGAACGCACGAGACCGGCCGCGCGCTCCACGCGCACGACCGGCCAACGGCGGTTCAGACCGACGGGTGCGGACTCGGATCGACGAACTCGGCCTCCGCGTCACGACGGCTCCGGCGCTGCGCCTTCGCCGCCGCCTTCTCTTCGGCCTTCTCCGCCTTCGCCGCCGCCTTCTCGGCGCGCTTCTCCGCGCGCTCCAGCTCCTTGCGGCGCTGCCGCGGATCCAGCGACGGCTTCGGCTCCAGCCCGGCGAGGCCGTTCCACGCGAGGTTCACCACGTGCGCGGCGACCTCCTCGCGCTTCGGCTTGCGCACGTCCAGCCACCACTGGCCCGTCAGGGCCACCATGCCGACCAGGCTCTGCGCGTACAGCGGCGCGAACTTGTCGTCGTAGTCGTGCCGGTCGAACTCCTGCGCGAGGATGTACTCCACCTCGCCGGCGATCTCGCTGAGCAGGCTCGCGTAGCTCCCGGTCCCCGTGCCGCCGTGCGAGTCGCGCACGAGGATCCGGAACCCGTCCGGATGCGCCTCGATGTACTCCAGCAGCGCGAGCGCCGCCTTCTCCAGCTTGCTCCGGTAGTGGATCGCCGAGTTCAGCGCCTCCGTCACCAGGCTCAGCAGGCGCTCGAACTCCCGGTCGACGACGACCGCGTACAGGCCCTCCTTGCCGCCGAAGTGCTCGTACACCACGGGCTTCGACACACCCGCGGCGGAGGCGATCTCCTCCACCGAGGTGCCGTCCAGGCCGCGCTCGGCGAACAGCGTGCGGCCGATGTCGAGGAGCTGCTCGCGGCGTTCCTTACCGGTCATCCGCTTTCTGCGCGGCCTGGGAGCGGGATCTGTCACGGGATCAATTGTGACGGTCACGCCGCCTGCTTCGCGCGCTTCGCGGCGAGCCTGTCGTCCTTCGGCCACCGGACGTCCCGCGCCCAGCCCAGCCGCTCGAACGCCCAGATGATCCGGGCACTGACGTCGACCTGCCCCTTCAGCACGCCGTGCCGCGCGCACGTCGGGTCCGAGTGGTGCAGGTTGTGCCACGACTCGCCCAGCGACGGGATGGCCAGCCACCACACGTTGCGGGACTTGTCGCGCACCTCGAAGTGCTCCTTGCCGAACGTGTGGCAGATCGAGTTGATCGCCCACGTCACGTGGTGGACGAGCGTGATCCGCACGAACCCCGCCCAGAACAGCGCCGTGAAGAAGCCGAGCCACGACATCGTGATCAGCCCGCCGAGCGCGGCCGGCAGGAGGAAGGACACCGCCACGAGGCCGGGGAAGGCCAGGTGGATCCGGGTGATGTCGCGGTCGTTCAGCAGGTCCTTGGCGAACCGCTGCTTGGACGTCCGGTTCGCGTCGAACAGCCAGCCGTAGTGGGCCCACACCAGGCCCTTGGCGAGCGCCTTCCAGTCGTCCCCGAACCGCCACGGCGAGTGCGGGTCGAACTCCTGGTCGGAGTGCTTGTGGTGGCGCCGGTGGTCGGCCACCCAGGTGATCACCGGGCCCTGGATCGCCATGCTCCCGGCCAGCGCCAGGAAGATCTTCAGGCCCCGGTTCGCCTTGAACGACCCGTGCGTGAAGTACCGGTGGTACCCGACGGTGATGCCGCCGGCGGACAGCACGTAGAAGACGGCCGTCAGCGCGACGTCGGTCCAGCCGAGGAACCTGCCCCAGGCGAGCGGGACGGCCGCGAACAGGGCCAGGAACGGGACGCCCGTGAACACCGCGACGAGCGCGCGTTCGGCGTTGCCCTGCTGGTCGGGTGCTAGTTCGGGACGCCGTTCGGGTTGAGGAGGAGCCATGGTCGGAGCCGTTGTCATGCGTCACCACTTCCTGCGACTAGGGGCTGCCTTACCTACGCCAACGTAACCTACGCAACCGTAAGTTGGACAGGGACCGCCGGTGAATTCGGCGGGAATCTGTCTCATGGGCCACAGAACTCTCATGCGAACGTCCGGTCGCCCGCCGCGGAAGGAACCCCATGCCCCCGGCCCTGATAGGGCGCTCCGACCGCTCTCGTGCGGGTGGTCGGACGACACGGTGATGGAGTGCTCCGTAGTGGGCGTTCTAAACCGATTCGGGAAAATCGGCCAGGACGTGCCGGTGGGGTCGCCGGCCGGTTCGAGGTCCACCGCTGCTGCGGCGCGGGGCTAGGCCTGCGAGCCCGTGCCGGACCGGTCCACCCAGTAGAGTCCTGCGCGAGACGAAAGCCCTGGGGATCGCGCGGGTCCACTCGGTATCGTTGGTCTCGCTCGAGTCGGCCCTCTCTCCTGCAGAGGGGTCCGAACCGCCCATCCCGGGTCGTCTAGGGGCAGGACAACTGATTTTGGTTCAGTCAACGGAGGTTCGATTCCTCCCCCGGGAGCTCTCTAGTCCGGATCGCCGCACTCCGGGGCGTCCGTCCTGGTGAAGTGGCCCTCCGGGTGACGCGCGCCCGGCGGGCGGTATCCTTCCCGTGTCGGGTGCGCTTCGGCCTGCCGTGCCGTGATCTCGCAGGTGGGCGTACTCGCCGTCGATCCCGTCCGCGATGCCGAGGAGCCTCCTAGTGAGTGCCAAGAGCCCGGCCGCCGTCATCGTTCTCGCCGCGGGCGAGGGCACACGGATGAAGTCCCGCACCCTGAAGGTCCTACACGAGCTGTGCGGGCGCGCCATGCTCGGCCACGTGCTGGCCGCCGCCCGCGAACTGGAGCCGCGCAGGCTCGTCGCGGTCGTCGGGCACCGGCGCGAGCAGGCCGTCGCCTACCTGGGCGAGCAGGCGCCGGACGTGGAGCCCGTCGTCCAGGAGGTCCAGGGCGGGACGGGCCACGCCGTCCGGATGGCGCTGGAGCAGACCGGGTCGCTCGACGGGACGGTCGTGGTGACCAACGGCGACCACCCGCTGCTGCGCGGCGAGACGCTCGCCGCGCTGGTCCGCGCGCACGAGGACGAGGGCAACGCGGTCACCGTGCTGACGACGGAGATGCCCGACGCGACCGGGTACGGGCGGATGATCCGCGCGGCGGACGGCAGCGTCGAGGCGATCGTCGAGCACAAGGACGCGACCGAGGCGCAGCGGGCCGTCACCGAGATCAACGTCGGCATGTACGCCTTCGACGGGACCCTGCTGGAGGACGCGCTCAAGCGGGTGACCACCGACAACGCGGGCGGCGAGGAGTACCTCACCGACGTGGTGGCGATCCTGCGCGGCGACGGCCACCGGGCCGGCGCGCACCTGGTCGCGGACTGGGTGGAGACGCAGGGCGTGAACGACCGGGTCCAGCTCGCGCAGGCCAGGCGGCAGCTGAACGACCGGATCCTGGAGGCCCACATGCGGGCCGGGGTGACGATCGTGGACCCCGCGTCCACCTGGATCGACGTGGACGTGACCGCCGAGCCGGACGCCGTCGTGCACCCGGGGACGCAGCTGCACGGCCGCACCCATCTGGAGGCGGGCGCAAGCGTGGGGCCGAACTGCACGCTGACCGACACGCGGGTGGGCGAGGACGCGTCCGTGGTGAACGCGGTGTGCGTCGAGGCGGAGATCGGCCCGGAGGCGTCGGTGGGCCCGTTCGCCTACCTGCGGCCGGGCACGCGGCTGGCCCGCAAGGGCAAGATCGGAACCTACGTCGAGACCAAGAACGCCGACATCGGCGAGGGCACGAAGGTGCCGCACCTGACCTATGTCGGCGACGCGGAGATCGGCGAGCACTCCAACATCGGCGCGAGCTCGGTGTTCGTGAACTACGACGGCGTGCGGAAGAGCCGCAGCGTGATCGGCTCGCACGTGAAGGTCGGCAGCGACAACATGATCGTCGCGCCGGTGACGGTGGGCGACGGCGCCTACACCGCGGCCGGGTCGGTGATCATCCAGGACGTCCCGCCGGGGGCGATGGCGGTCGCGCGGGCGCGCCAGCGCAACGTCGAGGGCTGGGTCGAGCGCAAGCGGCCGGGGACGCCGGCGGCGGAGGCCGCGGAGGCGGCGCGGCGCGCCGCCGAGGGCCGGGACGAGCCGGCCTGACGGTACGCGCCGGTATCCGGCGCGCTGATGACTGCCCCGCCGTGCGGCGGGGAGGTGGAGGACAGCGGCGTCCCCCACGGACAACAGACGGCCGGGCATCGTGAGGGACCCTTGTGATGCCTGGTGTGTGGGGACGACAACCCACATGAGTGCACAGTTCCATTGAGGGGGAGTTGTCAGAGGTGAGTGGGATCAAAGCGAGCGGTCAGAAGAAGCTGATGCTCTTCACCGGCCGAGCCCACCCGGACCTGGCCAAGGAAGTCGCCGACAACCTCCACGTCGACCTGACGCCGACGTCCGCATACGACTTCGCCAACGGTGAGACGTTCGTGCGGTTCCTGGAGTCGGTCCGCGGCTCCGACGCCTTCGTGATCCAGAGCCACACAGCTCCCATCAACCAGTGGATCATGGAGCAGCTGATCATGGTGGACGCGCTGAAGCGGGCGTCCGCCAAGCGGATCACGGTGGTGGCGCCGTTCTTCGGGTACGCCCGGCAGGACAAGAAGCACCGCGGCCGCGAGCCGATCTCGGCGCGGCTGATGGCGGACCTGTTCAAGACGGCGGGCGCCGACCGGCTGATCGCGGTGGACCTGCACACGGCGCAGATCCAGGGGTTCTTCGACGGTCCGGTCGACCATCTGTTCGCGCTGGACCTGCTGGCGCACCACTTCGAGAGCCGGCTGGACACCTCGCGGGTGACGGTGGTGGCGCCGGACGCGGGCCGGGTGCGGGTGACCGAGCGCTGGTCGGACCGGCTCGGCGGGGTGCCGATGGCGATCATCCACAAGAAGCGCGACCCGGACGTGGCCAACGAGGTCAAGGTGTTCGACGTCGTCGGCGAGGTCAAGGGCCGCACCTGCGTGGTCGTGGACGACATGATCGACACCGGCGGGACGATCGTGAAGGCGGCGGACGCGCTGTTCGAGCAGGGCGCCGACAAGGTGGTCGTCGCGGCGACGCACGGCGTGCTGTCGGGCCCGGCGGTGGACAGGTTGAAGAACTCGCGGATCTCCGAGGTGGTGCTGACCAACACGCTGCCGATCCCGGAGGACAAGCAGTTCGACAAGCTGACGGTGCTGTCGATCGCCCCCCTGGTCGCCCGCGCGATCAACGAGGTCTTCAGCGACGGCTCGGTCACCAGCCTCTTCGGCGGTCACAGCTGAGCCGGCCCTTCGCGGGCCGGTGCCGGACCGCCAGGTCAGGGGCGTGCCGGCGGCGGGGACGGGGGGCGCCGGAGGGCGCCCCCCTGGGGGTGTTGGCGTTGCGCGTGGAAACGATCGGCTAGACTTCTTGAATCCGCGTATGCCCCGGGTCGTCAGTGCGGCGCCGTTCAGGTCCGTACTCCCCGGGTAACGCAAAGAATCTTCGAGGCGCCTGACGCATCGAGCTACGCCTGATTCGCTCTGTCCGTAGCGGACGTCCTTCGGGACGGCCGTGGATCGCAACAAGCAAGGAGTTTCCGCCGTGTCCGAGGTACGCATCGCCGCCGAGCCGCGCACCGAGTTCGGTAAGGGTGCCGCGCGGCGCACCCGCCGGGCCGGCAAGGTGCCCGCCGTCCTCTACGGCCACGGCACCGACCCGCAGCACATCGCGCTGCCGGGCCACGAGCTGATGCTCGCGCTGAAGACCCCGAACGTGCTGCTGACCATCGAGGGCCTCGGCAACGGCTCGGAACTCGCGCTGCCCAAGGACGTGCAGCGCGACCCGATCAAGGGGTTCCTCGAGCACGTCGACCTGCTGCTGGTCAAGCGGGGCGAGAAGGTCACGGTCGACCTCCCGGTGAACCTGATCGGCGACGTGGTCCCCGGCGGCGTCATCCAGCAGGAGGTCGTGCAGGTCTCGGTGGAGACCGAGGCCACGCACATCCCGGAGGCCGTCGACCTGTCGATCGAGGGCCTCGAGGTCGGCACGCAGGTGCTGGCGAAGGACCTGAAGCTGCCGTCGGGCACCACGCTGTCGCTCGACGAGGAGGCGCTGATCCTCCAGATCACGGACGCGTCGGCGTCCGCGGGCGCGACCGAGACCGAGGCCGAGGTGGAGGCCGCCGCCGAGGCGGCGGAGACCGCCGCCGCGGAGGCCGAGGCCGAGGGCGCGGCGGAGTCCGCCGAGTAGGAACGCGGAACGGCGAGAACGGCGAACGGCCCCCGCAGGTGATCCTGCGGGGGCCTTCGGCTGCGAGGAGAGCGGATGAGCGCGGACGTCTGGCTGGTGGTCGGTCTGGGGAACCCGGGGCCGTCGTACGCCGGCAACCGGCACAACGCCGGGTTCATGGTGCTGGACGTGCTGGCCGGCCGGGCGGGGAGCCGGTTCAAGGCGCACCGGTCGCGGGCGGACGTGCTGGAGGGCCGGCTGGCGGGCGCGCGGGCGGTGCTGGCGAAGCCGCGGACGTACATGAACGAGTCGGGCGGCCCGGTGAAGGGGCTGCGGGACTTCTACAAGGTGCCGGTGGAGCGGCTGGTCGTCGTCCACGACGAGCTGGACGTCCCGTTCGGGGCGCTGCGGTTGAAGCGCGGCGGCGGTGACAACGGTCACAACGGGCTGCGGTCGGTGACGAAGTCGCTGGGCGACCGGGAGTACCTGCGGGTCAGGTTCGGAGTGGGGCGGCCGCCGGGGCGGATGGATCCGGCGGCGTTCGTGCTGAAGGACTTCGCCGCGGCGGAGAAGAAGGCGCTGGAGTTCGAGGTCGACCGGGCGGCGGACGCGGTGGAGGCGCTGCTGACCGGGGGCCTGGAGGCGGCGCAGAACGTCTTCCATGCGGGTTGATCCGCGGCCGGGTGGGGGTTTTCGGGGGATCGGCCGGATGCGGCCCGTGGTGGGCTGGACACGGTGAGGCGCTCGTAAAATCATGCGTGCATGAGGTTCGTGTTTTATGTGAACCTTGAGCGCTCTTCAACCGTCTCTGGGGTGGATCGAGCTTTTCGGGGCGCGCGTTACATGGGTTGGGTGAGGTCGTATGGCCGTCGTTGACAAGGTTCAGGCCGAGTCACCGATCCGCCACGAGCAACGTCGCCCGGATGCGCAGAGCTGGAGTGGATGGTATCGCCGGTTCGCCGGCGGGCTGGACTTCTTCAGCATGCTGGCGGCCGGGGTGATCGCGTTCGTGCTCCGCTTCCCGGGGGTGCCGAGCGATCCGACGGCCCCCTATGTGGCGCTGACGGTCGCCCTGCCGGTGCTGTGGATCCCGATGCTGGCGGCGTGCCGGGCGTACCAGCCGCGCTACATCGGCGTGGGGTACGAGGAGTTCAAGGGCGTCCTCCGGGCGGGGTTCATCTTCACCGCGACGCTGGCGATCCTGGCGTACGCCACCAAGACGGAGGTCGCGCGCGGCTACGTGGTGATGGCGATGCCGCTCGGCACGTTCCTGAACCTGGTCGCGCGGTACCGGCTGCGCAAGTGGCTGCACCGCAAGCGCTGGAACGGCGAGTGCATGCGGCGGGTGGTGGTGGCGGGGCACCGCACGTCCGCCGCGGATCTGATCCGGCTGCTGCGGCAGAAGCGCTACCACGGGATGGACATCGTGGCGGTGTGCCTGCCGCCGGCGCTGGCGTCCGGTGAGGACGCGGTCCGCGAGGTCGAGGGCGTGCCGGTGCTGGGCGACTTCGCCCAGACGGCGGCGGTCGCGGAGCGGATCGGTGCCGACTCGGTCGCGGTGCTGGCCTGCCCCGAGATGGACGGGGTGGCGCTGCGGCGGCTGGCGTGGCAGATCGAGCGCGACGACGTGGAGCTGGTGGTCGCGCCGGCGCTGATGGACGTGACGGGTCCGCGGATCTCGATCCGTCCGGTGTCGGGGCTGCCGCTGCTGCACGTGGAGCATCCGGAGCTGGACGGCGGCCGCCGGGTGCTGAAGGGGCTGTTCGACCGGACCGCGGCGCTGACCGGGCTGCTGCTGCTGAGCCCGCTGATGCTGGTGGTCGCGTTCCTGATCAAGGTGACGAGCGCGGGCCCGGTGATGTTCAAGCAGGTCCGGGTGGGCCGCGGCGGCCGCGAGTTCACGGTGCTGAAGTTCCGCACGATGGTGCAGGACGCGGAGGCCCGCAAGGTCGCGCTGCTGCAGCACAACGAGAACGACGGCGTGCTGTTCAAGATGCGCGAGGACCCGCGGATCACGCGGGTCGGGCGGTGGCTGCGCCGGTACTCGCTGGACGAGCTGCCGCAGCTGTTCAACGTGGCGCGCGGCGACATGTCGCTCGTGGGGCCGCGCCCGCCGCTGCCGGAGGAGGTCGCGCAGTACGGCGGCGACGTGTACCGGCGGCTGGTGGTGAAGCCGGGGCTGACCGGGCTCTGGCAGGTCAGCGGCCGTTCGGACCTGACGTGGGACGAGTCGGTCCGGCTCGACCTGCGGTACGTGGACAACTGGTCGCTCGCCCTGGACCTGCAGATCATGTGGAAGACGTGGTCGGCGGTGTTCCGCGGCTCCGGCGCGTACTAGCGCGGGCTCCCGCCGACCGGGACCGCGACCCTGGCACCGGTCACCGTGCGGTATCCATGAGAAAGTAGACCGGGCAGACCAGTCGAGTCGGGAATGTGATCAACGGATGACCGAGAGAGCGGCGGCGGACGACCACGCGCTGGCGGCGGAGCTCGCCGCGGCGGCGGGACGGCTGCTGCTGGGCGTGCGGGACGAGGTGGGCTTCGCCGACGGGCGCGCCCTGAAGGACACCGGCGACCTGCGGTCGCACGAGTACCTGATGGCGGCGCTGGCGGAGCGGTGTCCCGGCGACGCCGTGCTCTCCGAGGAGGGCCGCTCGTCGGTCGCGGGCAAGCGCTCGAAGGACGACGACCGGGCTCCGACGCGCAACACCGGCGAGGCCGAGCGGCTGTCGGCGCCCCGCGTGTGGATCATCGATCCGCTCGACGGGACCCGCGAGTTCTCCGAGGAGGGCCGCCGCGACTGGGCCGTCCACGTGGCGCTGTGGGAGCGGGACGCGGCGGGCGCGGCGCGGCTGTCGGCGGGCGCGGTGGCGCTCCCGGCGCAGGGCCTGACGCTGCGGACCTGCGCGACCGGCGGTGCGGTGCTCGTCCGCGACGACGCCGGCGAGCCCGACCCGGTGACCGCCGGGTCGGACGCCGCGCGCCGGGGCCTGCCGCGGGAGGTGCCGCTGCACGTGCCGGCGCCGGACACGGGCAAGCTGCGGATCGCGGTGAGCCGGACGCGTCCGCCGGAGTTCGTCCAGCGCCTGGCCGAGAAGCTCGACCTGGACGTGGAGCTGGTGCCGATCGGGTCGGCGGGGGCGAAGATCTCCGCGGTACTGCTCGGCGAGGTGGACGCCTACGTGCACGCGGGCGGCCAGTACGAGTGGGATTCGGCGGCGCCGGCGGCGGTCGCGCTGGCCGCGGGCGCGCACGCGTCGCGGATCGACGGGGCACCGCTGGAGTACAACCGGAAGGACCCCCGGCTGCCGGATATCCTGGTGTGCCATCCCGTGTCGGCATCGACGCTGCTGACCGGCATCCGGGACGTGGGCGACGGCTTGCCCGGTTAGACCGCCCCGTCGGCGGGATTGATCAGAGGCGGGCCGACGTTCGATCCGGTGGGAAGGCGTGCGCCCGTCCCGTGCCACCGGTTTGCATCTGCCAGAACAGCGTGGAGAGAGCCCCAGACCATGCAGCGTTGCGATTATCTGCTGTCCCAGCTAGACGTCCTCGAGGCCGAGTCGATCCATATCTTCCGGGAGGTGGCGGCCGAGTTCGAGCGGCCGGTGCTGCTGTTCTCGGGAGGCAAGGACAGCATCGTGATGCTGCGCCTGGCCCAGAAGGCGTTCTGGCCCGCGCCGATCCCGTTCCCGGTGATGCACGTCGACACCGGGCACAACTTCCCCGAGGTGATGGAGTTCCGCGACCGGCGGGTCGCCGAGCTGGGCGTCCGGCTGATCGTGGCGTCGGTGCAGGACGCGATCGACTCCGGTCGTGTGGTGGAGCAGAAGGGGCGCCGCGCGTCGCGGAACCGGCTGCAGATCACGCCGCTGCTGGACGCGATCGAGGAGCACGGGTTCGACGCGGCGTTCGGGGGTGCGCGCCGCGACGAGGAGAAGGCCCGCGCCAAGGAGCGCGTCGTGTCGTTCCGCGACGAGTTCGGCCAGTGGGACCCGAAGAACCAGCGCCCCGAGCTGTGGAACCTGTTCAACACGCGGATCACGCAGGGCGAGCACGTCCGGGTGTTCCCGCTGTCGAACTGGACCGAGCTGGACATCTGGGACTACGTGCGGCGCGAGGAGCTGGAGCTGCCGCCGATCTACTTCGCGCACACCCGCCGCGTGTTCGAGCGGGACGGCCTGCTGCTGGACTCCGAGACCGGGTTCGCCAACCGCGGCGACGACGAGCCGGAGTTCGAGGCGTCGGTCCGGTACCGGACGGTCGGCGACGCGTCCTGCACGGGCGCGGTGAAGTCGAACGCCGAGTCGCTCGAAGAGGTGATCGCGGAGATCGCCGCGACCCGGATCACCGAGCGGGGCCAGACCCGCGCCGACGACCGGACCAGCGAGGCCGCCATGGAGGACCGCAAGAAGGAGGGCTACTTCTAATGTCCAGCACGAACGAGCCCGCCGCGAGCGCGTCCGCCACGAGCACGGCCATCACGGGCGAGCCGGCCAAGACGATGGACCTGCTGCGCTTCGCGACGGCCGGCAGCGTCGACGACGGCAAGTCCACCCTCATCGGACGGCTGCTGTTCGACTCCAAGTCGATCTTCGAGGACCAGCTGGAGTCGGTCGAGAAGACCAGCGTCGACCGCGGCGAGGAGTACACGAACCTGGCGCTGCTGACCGACGGCCTGCGCGCCGAGCGGGAGCAGGGCATCACCATCGACGTGGCGTACCGCTACTTCGCGACGCCGCGCCGCAAGTTCATCATCGCCGACACCCCGGGGCACATCCAGTACACCCGGAACATGGTGACGGGCGCGTCCACCGCCGACCTCGCGATCATCCTGGTGGACGCCCGCAAGGGCATCCTGGAGCAGTCCCGGCGGCACGCGTTCCTGACCACGCTGCTGCAGGTCCCGCACCTGGTCGTGGCGGTCAACAAGATGGACCTGGTCGACTACGACAAGGCCGTCTACGAGCGGATCGTGGACGAGTTCACCGCGTTCGCCTCCAAGCTGGACGTCTCCGACCTGACGTTCATCCCGATCTCGGCACTGCACGGCGACAACGTCGTGGAGCGCAGCGTGAACACGCCGTGGTACGACGGGTCGTCGCTGCTGCACCACCTGGAGCACGTGCACATTGCCTCCGACCGCAACCTGATCGACGTGCGGTTCCCGGTGCAGTACGTGATCCGCCCGCACGCCTCCACCGACCCCGAGTTGCACGACTACCGCGGCTACGCGGGGCAGGTCGCGGGCGGCGTGCTGAAGCCGGGCGACGAGGTCGTCCACCTGCCGTCCGGGCTGACCACGACGATCACCCGGATCGACGGCCCGAACGGTCCGGTCGACGAGGCGTACGCGCCGATGTCGGTGACGCTGCGGCTCGCCGACGACATCGACATCTCCCGCGGCGACATGATCGCGCGGCCGCACAACCGGCCGGAGACGGCGCAGGACCTGGACGCGATGGTCTGCTGGATGACCCCCGACCGCACCCTCACGCCCCGCTCCAAGCTGATCATCAAGCACACCACCCGCACCGCGAAGGCGCTGGTGAAGGAGCTGCACTACCGGCTGGACGTCAACACGCTGCACCGCGACGAGCAGGCGCCGGGCCTCGGGCTGAACGAGATCGGCCGGGTCTCGCTGCGGGTGACGCAGCCGCTGTTCGTCGACGACTACATCCGCAACCGGCTGACCGGCGGGTTCATCCTGATCGACGAGGCCACCAACAACACCGTCGGCGCCGGGATGATCACCGGCGCCCGGTAACACCCCTTTTGGAGCCCCCCGTGCACCTGCCCGCCCCCCAGGGCCCGAGCCCGATCCTCGAGCCGTGAAGGCCCTCGTGCTGGCGGGCGGGGCCGGGTCCCGGCTCCGCCCCATCACCCACACCTCCGCGAAGCAGCTCGTCCCGGTCGCCAACAAGCCGGTGCTGTTCTACGGCCTGGAGGCGATCCGGGACGCCGGGATCCGCGAGGTCGGCATCGTCGTCGGCGACACCGAGGCGGAGATCCGCGGCGCCGTCGGCGACGGCTCGGCGTTCGGCCTCGACGTGACGTACCTGCGCCAGGACGCCCCGCGCGGGCTGGCGCACGCCGTCCTCATCGCCCGCGAGTACCTCGGCGGCGACGACTTCGTGATGTACCTCGGCGACAACTTCATCGTCGGCGGCATCGACGGGCTCGCCGGCCGGTTCCGCGCGGAGCGCCCGCAGGCGCAGATCATGCTGACGCACGTCTCGGACCCGCGCGCGTTCGGCGTCGCCGAACTCGACGACGCGGGCCGCGTCGTCGCGCTGGAGGAGAAGCCGGAGTTCCCCAAGAGCGACCTGGCGCTGGTCGGGGTCTACCTGTTCAGCCCGGCCGTGCACGAGGCGGTCGCGGAGCTGAAGCCGTCCGCGCGCGGCGAGCTGGAGATCACCGACGCGATCCAGTGGCTGATCGACCAGGGCCACCGGGTCGAGTCCACGGTGATCACCGGCTACTGGAAGGACACCGGCAACGTCACCGACATGCTGGAGGTCAACCGGCTCGTCCTGGAGGGCGTCGAACCTCATGTGGAGGGCGAGGTGGACGAGGCCAGCGAGCTGATCGGCCGGGTCGTGGTGGAGCGGGGCGCGCGCGTCGCCGGGTCCCGCGTCGTCGGCCCGGTCATCGTCGGCGCCGGCTCGCTCGTCCGCGACTCCTACGTCGGGCCCTTCACCTCCATCGACCGCGACTGCGCGGTCCTGGACAGCGAGATCGAGTACTCGATCGTGCTGCGCGGCGCGTCCATCGACGGTGTCGGCCGCATCGAGTGCTCCCTGATCGGCCGCGAGGCCGAGGTCACCCCCGCCCCCCGGGTGCCGAAGGCGCACCGGCTCGTACTGGGAGATCACAGCAAAGTGCAGATAAGCAAGTGAGCGCCCCCCGCGTTCTGGTGACGGGTGGGGCCGGGTTCATTGGGTCGCAGTACGTGCGGGACCTGGCGTTCGGTACGTTTCCCGCGTGGGACGGCGCCGAGATCACCGTGCTGGACAAGCTGACCTATGCCGGGAACCTGGCGAACCTGGAGCCCGTCGAGGGGCGGTTCACGTTCGTCCACGGCGACATCTGCGACGGCGGGCTGCTCGCCGAGCTGGTGCCGGGGCACGACGTGGTGCTGAACTTCGCGGCCGAGTCGCACGTGGACCGGTCGATCGCCAGCGGCGCGGAGTTCGCGCGGACGAACGTGCTGGGCGTCCAGACGCTGATGCAGGCGTGCCTGGACGCGGGGACGCCGCGGGTCGTGCAGGTGTCCACCGACGAGGTGTACGGCAGCATCGACGAGGGCTCGTGGGACGAGGAGGCGCCGCTCGCGCCGAACTCGCCGTACTCGGCGGCCAAGGCGGGCGGTGACATGATGGCGCGCGCCTACGCGCGCACGCACGGGCTGCCCGTCAGCATCACGCGCTGCGGCAACAACTACGGGCCGTACCAGTACCCGGAGAAGGTCATCCCGCTGTTCGCCACGAACCTGATGGACGGCCGTACGGTGCCGCTGTACGGGGACGGCGGGAACGTCCGCGACTGGATCCACGCCGCCGACCACTGCCGCGGCATCCAGGTGGTGGCCGAGCGCGGCGAGCCCGGCGAGGTCTACCACATCGCGGGGACGGCGGAGCTGACGAACCTGGAGCTGACGCGGCGGCTGCTCGACGCGGTCGGCGCCGGCTGGGACATGGTCGAGCGCGTCGAGGACCGCAAGGGCCACGACCGCCGCTACTCGCTGTCGGACGCGAAGCTGCGGGCCCTCGGGTACGCGCCCCAGGTGTCCTTCGAGGACGGCCTGGCCGCGACGGTCCGCTGGTACGAGGAGAACCGCGCCTGGTGGGAGCCGCTGAAGAAGCGGGCGGAGGACGCCGAGTGAACGGAAACGCAGGGTGACCTGGCTGGTCACGGGAGCGGGCGGGATGCTCGGCACCGACGTCGTCGCACGCCTCGATGACGTGGTCGCCCCCGGACGCGGCGAACTCGACCTCACCGACGCCGGAGCGGTCCGCGAAGCGCTGCGGCGGCACCGGCCCGAGACCGTGGTGAACTGCGCCGCCTGGACGGCCGTGGACGACGCGGAGACCCACGAGGACGCGGCACTCGCCGTCAACGGCACCGCCGTCGAGGCGCTCGTCGCGGGCTGCGCGGAGATCGGCGCGAAGCTCGTCCAGGTGTCCACCGACTACGTGTTCCCCGGCACGGCCACCGAGCCCTACCCGGAGGACGCGCCGACCGCGCCCGTCAACGCCTACGGCCGCACGAAGCTCGCAGGCGAGACGGCGGTGCTCGGCTACGAGCGCGGCTACGTCGTACGGACGGCGTGGCTGTACGGGGCGAACGGGCCCAGCTTCGTCCGGACGATGGCGCGGCTGGCGAGGGAGCGCGACACCGTCGAGGTCGTGGACGACCAGGCTGGGCAGCCGACCTGGACCGGCGACCTCGCCGACCGGATCATCGCGCTGGCCCGCGCGGACGCCCCCGCCGGGGCGTACCACGGCACGAACGCGGGCCGGACGACCTGGTACGGGCTGGCCCGCGAGGTGTTCGCGCTGCTCGGCCTCGACCCGGACCGGGTGCGCGCCACGACGAGCGAGAAGTTCGTGCGGCCCGCGCCGCGTCCGGCGTTCAGCGTCCTCGGCCACGGCCGCTGGGCGGCGGCGGGCCTGGCGCCCATGCGCGGCTGGCAGGAAGCGCTGCACGCCGCCTGGCCGTCCCTGCGGGCCGGCTGGGCCGAGGCTCAGCCGGGCAGCCCCAGCTTGGCGTAGTGGTCCAGGCAGTCCTGGTAGGACGGCAGCAGGCCCGCCCGGCGGGTCTCCTCGAGCGTCGGCGCCTGCGCGTCCTTGTCGGACAGGACCGGCTCGATGTCGGCGGGCCACTCGATGCCGAGGCCGGGGTCGAGCGGGTGCACGCCGTGCTCGCGGCCGGGCGCGTAGGGCTCCGAGCACAGGTAGACGACGGTCGCGTCGTCGGTCAGCGCCATGAACGCGTGCCCGACGCCCTCCGCGACGTACAGGCAGCGCCGTGACTGATCGTCCAGCCGGACGCCCTCCCACTGCCCGAACGTGGGGGAGCCGACGCGAAGGTCGACGACGACGTCGAGGATCGCGCCGCGCAGGCAGGTCACGTACTTGGCCTGCCCGGGCGGGACGTCGGCGAAGTGCACGCCGCGCAGCACGCCCTTGGCCGACACCGAGCAGTTGGCCTGCGCCAGGTTCAGCCCGTGCCCCGCCGCCGAGCGCAGGTCGTCGCCACGGAACCACTCATGGAAAGATCCCCGCTGGTCACCGTGCACGCGCGGGTCGAAGGAGTAAGTACCTTTGATGCCGAGTGGATCCACATGCGCAAGAATGCCACACGGTCCCCCGCAGAGATGGACGTCTGTACTGTGAGAACACACCCCCTCAGGCTCCGGCCCGCCGCAGGCAGTGCGGCGGCGGTGCTCGTGGTTCTGACAGGGCCGGCGGCGGCCGCGGAGCAGGCGCCGTCGCCGAGTCCCGCGGCGACGAGCACGGCCGCCCCGCACCCCGCGTTCCGGTCCGGCGTGGCCGCTCCCGCCGCGATGGTCGCCGGCGTCGTGCATCCCGACATCTGGTGGACGGTCGCGTCCGGGACGGCCGGGTCGCGGCTGTACGCGCTGGACGGCAAGGGCCGCACCCGCGCCGCCTACACGCTGACCGGCGCCCCGGTGGGCCGCTGGGACGCCATCACGATCGTCAAGAACGGGTCCGGGGAGTCGGGGCTGTTCATCGGCGACCTGAGCGCGGGCAGGGCCGGGACCCTGCTGCTGCACCGCGTCGCCGAGCCGAAGGCGCTGACCGGCGGGGCGCTGCCGGTCAAGTCGTTCAAGGTGAAGTACCCCGACGGCGGGCACCGGGGCGCCGCGCTGCTGGCCGATCCCTCGGAGACCCGGATCTACATCATCACCCGGGACTCGACGGCCGCGGGCGTGTTCGCGCTGCCCGGGGTGCTCGGCCCGTCGACGAACGCGCTGACGCGGCTGCGGACGCTGCCGTTCCCGGTGCGCGGCGGCGACTTCGCTCAGGACGGCCGGCTGGTCCTCAAGACCACCACGGACGTGCGGATCCTCGGCGGGATCCGCGACGACGTCGGCCAGGTCGTCAAGACGACCGCGTCGCTGGCCGGGCACGCGTTCGGGGTCTCCTCGGACGGCCGGAAGGCGTTCCTGGCGGGTGCGGGGAGTCGGCCGGTCTTCCGGTCGGTGACGCTGCCGGCGGTGAACGCGGCGACGCAGCCGGACGCGTCCGCCTCCCCGGCGGCCGACGACGGCTCACCGGTCGCGTACCCGTCCCAGTCCGGCATGCCCGGCGGCCTCCTCGGCACCGGCGCGCTCGTCGGCCTGGTGCTGCTAGGACTCCTGGGGGGCGCGTTCTACGTACGGGGCCGCCGTCACGGTGGCGCCTGAGGGGTCCGGGCGCTCCAGCGCCTCCTCGGGCCGCCGCTGGACGACGGCCGGGTCGCCGCCCTGCCGGCGCAGCACCTCGGTCCACGCGACGAGGAGGAACAGCCACACCGACGACACGTTCGCCGGGGCGGCCAGGCCCTCGGTCGTCATGCTGTCGGTGAGGAAGCAGCCGAAGATGCCCAGCATCATGCCGGCGTCGGCGCGCAGCGTCCGGTGCCGGCACAGCGTCAGCAGCACGAACCCGAGGGTCAGCAGCAGCGCCGCGAACGCGACGGTGCCGACGACGCCGTTGTCGACCAGCGCGTTGATGAACGCGTTGTGGCCGCCGCCGAGGCCGATGCTGTCCAGGAACAGCCCGCGGGAGGCGCCGAGGCCCCGGCCGAAGATCGGCTCCTCCCGGAAGGCGTCCATCGCCAGCGACCACAGCTCGGTGCGGGAGTTCAGGGTGGCGAGCTGCTCGGTGCTCTCGCCGCGGGACACGAACGCGAGGATCTTGTCGGAGAACGCCAGCACCGCCAGCACGGACACGGCGGCGCCCATCACGATCACGTCGATGCGGCCCTTGGGGCCGCGCGCGGTGGCCAGCAGGACGAGCAGCCCGGCGGCGCAGCCGAGCGCCGCGCCGCGCGTCCCGGTGGCGACGAGCGCGCCCGTCAGGACTGCCAGCGCCACCACGTAGACGACCGGGTGCCACAGCCGGTCCTGCGGCCGGTTCCACCGGATCAGGTAGCCGACGACCAGCAGGATCGCGACGGCGAGGTACACGCCGGCGATGACGGGGTGGACGTACAGCCAGTTGAAGCGCGACTCGGTGTGCAGCGTGCGGGGGAACGGGTGCGCGACGCCGATCCCCACCGACACCAGCACGATCCCGACGAAGACGTGCGCGAGCTTGCGCAGGTCTTCGGGGGTGGCGCGGGTCGCGATGGTGTGCGCCACCAGCATCGTGATCAGCAGTTCGACGCCGCGGACGATGCCGAGCGACTTGAACGGCGACCACAGCGCCGAGAACGCCACGTACCCGCAGAAGCACCACGCCGCCAGCAGCAGCCCGGTGGTGCGGCGCCGCGGCAGGTAGAGCCCGAACCGCCAGACCAGGTACAGCGCCGCCGCGCCGTAGACCGCGATCTCCAGCACCACGGTCAGGTCGGCGCTGCCGCTGACCGCGTTGTCGACGTCCCGGCTGCGCAGCTTGTAGTCGCTGGCGAGCATCAGGGCGAGCGGCAGCGCGTAGGCCCACCATCCGGCGCTCGGCGCCGGCGGCCGGCGGCGCGGGAAGACGCCCTTGACGGTCATGAGGCCCTCCCTGGGTGAGTCCGGCCGCCGCCACGCCCCTTGCGGGCCCGTTAAAGACGAGACCAAGGATACGGGTGGCGGCCGGTAGCCTGTCCCCGTGAATCGAGGGACTCTTCCCGGCCCGGTCGTCGCCGCGGGCCGTAGCGTGATCCGTGGGTACGGGATGAGCACGGCGGCGCTGCGCCCCGGCCCCGACTTCCTGCTGATCGGCGCCAAGCGCGGCGGCTCCACCTCGCTGTACTACACGCTGCTGGAGCATCCGCAGGTCATGCCGCTGTTCCCGAACGCGCGGCTGCTGCCCAAGGACAACCACACCAAGGGCGTGCACTACTTCGACACCGGCTACGACAAGGGCGGCGCCTGGTACCGGTCGCACTTCCCGGCGTCCGGGCGCCGGGCCGGCAAGGTCGTCGGGGAGGGCTCGCCGTACTACCTGTTCCACCCGCTGGCGGCGGAGCGGGCCGGGCGGGACGTCCCGGACGCGAAGATCCTGCTGGTGCTGCGGGACCCGATCGAGCGGGCGTTCTCGCACTACCGGGAGCGGCGGCGGCAGAACGCCGAGGAGCTGCCGTCGTTCGAGGAGGCCCTGGCCGCCGAGGAGGGCCGGCTCGCCGGCGAGGTGGAGCGGATCATCGCCGGGCAGCCCGGCTACGCCAGCTACGCCCACGAGCAGCAGTCCTACCGGGCGCAGGGCGAGTACGCCCCGCACCTGCGGCGCTGGATGGAGCACTTCCCGGCCGAGCGGTTCTGCGTGCTGGCGGCGGAGGAGTTCTACGCCGACCCGCAGACCGCCTGCGACACCGTGGCGCGGTTCCTCGGGCTGGAGCCCGCGCCGCTGCCCCCGTCGGCGATCAAGGTGTGGAACGCGGCGCCCAGCGAGGACCTCGCCCCCGCCACCCGGCAGGCCCTCGCCGAGCACTACGCCCCCTACAACGCCGACCTCGAAGCGCTCCTCGGCCGATCCTTCCCGTGGACACGTCCCTGAGCACCTGAGAACAAAGGACCCGGCCCTCGGAGCCCGGCCTTTTTCGCGTCGACCGTCAGGACGTCCAGGCGCCGATGTGGCGGGTGCCGGTGGGCTTGTCGAGGAGGGCGGCGATGGGGGCGGGGAGTGGGAGGGCGGTGCCGGCGTCCGCCTGGGCGGCGAGGGAGCGCTCCAGGGCGCCGTCCTGCCCGGCGGCGCCGTCGGCCGTCTTCAGCACGCCGCGCTTCTCCTGACCGGTCGCTGACCGGAACCGGCCAAGGTCGGTGAAGTCGGACGTGGCGCCGGAGCTGCGCGCCCACCGCACGACCGCGTGCGGGTTCCCGTCCGGGCGGACGTAGACGTTGCCGTCGACGGTGACGCCCATCTGGCCGGCGCCGCGCTGGTGCGTCCCGTCCTCGACGCACAGCAGGCACGGGGTGCGCGGCCGGGCGTCGGCGAGGGTGTTGTTGCTGATGACGACCTTGGACACGCGCCAGGTCATCGCCGGGTCCCCGCCCTTCTGGCGGGGGTCGCGGCCGGCCGCGTGCGGGTCGGACGGGCTGCGCGGGTCCTGCGCGAGGTGGATCGTGCGGCCGTTCCCGGTCAGCGAGTTGTTCCAGACCTGGACGTCGGAGGTGTTGTTCACCTTCAGTCCGTCCCCGGCGTTCCCGCCGATCACGTTGCCGGCGACGACGGCCTTGGCGCTCAGCTCCAGCGAGACGCCGTGGTCGGCGTTGCGCAGGATCCGGTTGCCGGTGAGCGTGATGCCGTAGACGGACTCGTCCATCCACACGCCCTTGCCGAGGTTGTCGGCGAACACGCCGCCGGTCACCGCGACCTGCCGCGACCGGGTCACCTTCAGTCCGCCGGAGACCGGCGAGTACTTGAAGCGCTCGACGTTGTTGCCGGTGCTGCGCACCGCCTCCAGCCGCAGGTCGTCGGCGTAGTTGGCGTGGACGCCGAGCATCCCGTTGCCGTCGGCGGTGACGTGCCGGACGAGGGCGTGCGCGGCGAGCACGCTGAGGCCGGTGGTGGCCGAGCCGTTCATCGCGACGTTCTCGACGGTGACGTGCGGCGCGGTGACCTTCACGCTGCCGAGCTGGGGGAGCGAGGTGGCGTAGCGGCGGACGCCGAGGCCGCGCAGCCGCGAGCCGGCGCCGCCGACCGTGATCGCCTCCGACAGCGTGCTGGCGCGCACGTCGTGGCCGCGCGGGTCGGACCCGAGGTAGAGCCTGCGGGCGCCCTCGTCGACGTAGAAGGCGCCGGGCTTGACGTCGGCGCGGGACCCGACCTGCTTCTGCGGGACGCCGTCCAGCCACACCTGGTCGGGGTGCGCGGCCATCGGGTGGTCGGGGGAGACGAACTGGAAGTCGCCGTCCCCGCTGGCCTTGGCGCCGGCGGTGTAGGTCGGGCTGGCGTCGAAGCGGGTGGTCCAGCCCTCGTGCACCCAGGCGTCGTTCCCGGCCCGCCATCCGTCGACGGGCGAGCTGCCGTCCAGCCAGACGGCCTCGTGCGGCGCCGACTGGATGGTCAGCTTCTTGCCGCCGGGCACGGTGACCGACTCGTGGTAGGTGCCGCCGCGCAGCACGATGGTGCCGTTCGAGTGCGCCTTCGCGACCGCCCTGGCGAGCGTGCGCAGCGGGTGCTTTCGGTCGCCCGCCGCGCCGTCCCGCCCGGACGGCGACACGAACAGCGCGCCGTCCGGGATCCGGTAGTCGGTGGAGCCCAGGGGGGCCGCGCCGGGCGGTCCCTGCACCGGGACGGTCTGCGGCGCCGAGTCGTGGCTCTGCGGCAACTGCCAGCCGAGGAAGCCCACTCCCGCGATCACCGGCAGGGCGAGCACCCTGACGATCATCGTCCGGTTCGAGCTGCGAGACCGGTTCGAGCTAGGCATAACACGACCCTTTACCCCCGGGGAACGCTTGAACAACGAACGTACCCCGCGGAACCGTCAGTTGTGGAGGGCGCCCGCGAACAGTGCGGTCTTGTGCTGGGCGTCGAACTTGACACCGACCATGACCGACTTGTAGCCCGACGAGGGCAGGTCGAAGGCGTAGGACGCCGACCTGGTCCCGCCGGCCGGGACGGCGCCGTAGAAGTCGTTCAGGTTGGCGTAGGAGGTGTGCTGCGCCCGCGTCTTCTTCGACCCGTACACGGCGGTGACCTGCACCTTGTTGAGGTCGAGGGTCTTGGCGGAGCCGTTGGCGAACTTCAGCGTGAAGATGGTGAGCGTCTTGCCGGTGAGCTCGCCGGGACCCTGGTCCTTGTTCTTGACGTAGCGGATGTTGCTGATCGCCACGCTGATCTTGTCGCCGTAGGTGACGGGCTTGCGCAGCCCGCCGGACGACTTCAGCGCGGTGGAGCCGGGCGCGGCGTTGGCCTGCTCCGTCGGCTGCGCGCTCGGCGGCGGGGGCGGCGTCGGGTCGGACGCCTTCTTCTTCCCGCCGCCGCATCCGGTCAGCGCCAGCGCGAGGGCGAGGACGGCTCCCGTCGCGGCGAGATGCCTGTGCGGACGCGCTCCCCGATCGGACATCCGGCTCTCTCCTCATCCAGTGGCAACGAACGTCGTCCCGTGACAACGAACGGAAACTTCCAGGGCAGAACAGTGTAAACAGGGTTTCCGGATTACCCTGCTTTTACTTCCGTGACCGAGGGGGCCAACGGAGACGAACGGCAGGGGACCGGCCCAGTGAGATCTGTACCTTCGCATCGGCGCGCGTCACACGTCCGCAAAACGGCGATAGCCGTCTTCGCCGCCATCTCGACGGTCCTCGCCGGCGTCGCCGCGCCGGCGGCGCCCGCCTCGGCCGACACTGACCCGCCGTCCGGCACGCCGGCCACGGTCAGTGCCGACCCGCTGCCGACCGCGCAGGTCAACGGGGTCGTGTGGAGCATGGCCACGGTCGGGAGCACCGTCTACGCGACCGGGAACTTCACCAAGGCGCGCCCGGCGGGCGTCGCCGAGGGCGGGGCGGGCGAGGTCGCCCGCGGCAACATCGTCGCCTTCGACCTCACCACCGGGAACCTCATCTCGTCCTTCGACCACTCCCTGAACGGGCAGGGCCTGCGGATCGTCGCCTCGCCCGACGGCAAGCGCGTGTACGTCGGCGGCGACTTCACCACGGTGGACGGCCAGGCCCGCGGCCACGTCGCCGCCTTCGACACCGCCACCGGCGCCCTCGACGCGTCGTTCGCCCCGTCCGTGTCGGCCAAGGTGCGCGGCATCGCGGCGACGAACTCGACCGTCTACCTGGGCGGCAACTTCTTCAACGTGAACGGCAAGTCGCGGACGCGGCTGGCGGCCGTGAACGCGTCCAACGGCGCCAACATCGACACGTGGCGGCCGACCGCCGACGACGACGAGGTGTTCGCGCTGGCGCTCGCGCCCGCGGGCGACCGGGTCATCGTCGGCGGCCGGTTCCAGCAGCTGAACGGCGAGAAGCACGTCGGCATCGGCGCGGTCAGCGCGGCCAACGGCGGGACGGCGCCGTGGAGCAGCACGCCGATCCCCGCCAAGCTCGGCGACAGCCTGTTCTCCTACGTGACGGACCTGTACGTCTCCGGCGACACCGTCTACGGCGCCGCGGACGGGGAGGGCTGGCACTGGTTCGACGGCCGGTTCGCCGCCAAGGCCGCCACCGGCGACCTGGTGTGGCTGGACAACTGCTACGGCGCGACCTACGGGATGTTCGTGCAGGGGCAGTCGGTCTACAGCGTCTCGCACGCGCACGACTGCACGTCGCTCGGCGCCTGGCCCGACACCAACCCGCAGACGTTCCAGCGGGCGCTGGCCGAGACCACGGCCGCCACCGGGACCGACCACGGGTCCCCGAGCGTCGGCAGCAGCTACAGCGGCCAGCCGATCCCGAGCCTGCTGCACTGGTTCCCGAGGCTGGCGATCGGGTCGTTCACCAAGCAGTACCAGGCGGCGTGGGCCGTCACGGGCAACGCCGACTACGTCGCGATGGGCGGCGAGTTCCCGAACGTGAACGGCAAGGCGCAGCAGGGCCTGGTGCGGTTCGCGGTCAAGGCGAAGGCGCCGAACAAGGCCGGCCCGCAGGCCGGCGACCTCGGCACCCCGACGGCGACCGCCATGGCGGACGGCAGCGTCCGCGTCGGCTGGAAGACCACCTGGGACATGGACAACGCGTCACTGAAGTACGAGGTGCTGCGCGACGGCGGGACCACGCCCATCGGGACGGTCGACCGGACGTCCACCTTCTGGGACGAGCCGAACGCCGCCTACTTCGACGGGACGGCCGCGCCCGGCACCGCCCACACCTACAAGGTGCGCGCGGTGGACGCCGCCGGGAACGCCGTGACCAGCGCCGCGTCCAATGCGGCGACGACGGGGAACGGCACACCGGGCCCGTACTCGGACCAGATCAGGACCGACGGCGCGCAGGCGTACTGGCGGCTCGGCGAGCCGAGCGGCCCGGCCTACGACTACGCGGGCTCCAACGACCTCACGCTCGGCCTCGGCGTCACCCGCGGGCAGGACGGCGCGATCTCCGGCGACGCCGACAAGGCGGTGGGCTTCGGCGGCTTCTTCGGCTCGTCCGCCGGGAGCGGCGCCGCGTCCACGCCGGGCGACTTCAGCGTCGAGGCGTGGGTGAAGACGGCGTCCGGCAGCGGCGGGAAGATCATCGGGTACGGCGGCAGCGCGTCCGGCAACAGCTCGTCCTATGACCGCCAGCTGTACATGACCAATGACGGCCGGGTCGTGTTCGGCGTCTACCCGGGGTCGGCGAAGACGGTCCAGAGCGCGGCCGGGCTGAACGACGGCAAGTGGCACCACGTCGCCGGGACCCTGGACGGCGCCGCCGGGATGAGGCTGTACGTCGACGGCGCGCAGGTCGCGGCCGACGGCGGCGTGACGTCGGCGCAGAGCTACTCCGGCTACTGGCGGATCGGCGGCGACAACCTCTCCGGCTGGCCGAACCGGCCGTCGAGCGACTACCTCAACGGGACGATCGACGAGGCCGCGGTGTACCCCCGCGCCCTGACCGCCGAGCAGGTCGCCCGCCACCACGGCCTCGGCACCGGCGCGGTCCAGCCGAACCAGCCGCCGACCGCCGCGTTCACCTCGTCGTGCGACGCGCTGGCCTGCACGTTCGACGGGTCCGCGTCGGCCGACCCCGACGGGACGGTCGCGTCCTACTCCTGGGACTTCGGCGACGGGACGACCGGGACGGGCGCCAAGCCGTCGCACACCTACGCGGCGGGCGGCGACCACACCGTCAAGCTCACCGTCACCGACGACAAGGGCGCGACCGGCGACGTCGTGCACACGGTCACGACGACGGCGTCGCCGGCGCTGCTGGCGTCGGACGCGTTCGGGCGGACGGTCACCGGCGGCTGGGGCAGCGCGGACAGCGGCGGCGCCTGGAGCCGGGTCGGCTCCGGCGGCGTCCTGTCGGTGGGCGGGACCGGGCAGATCGAGTTGCCGGCCGCCAAGAACGACGGCGGCGCGAACCTGAGCGCGGTGTCGTCGCAGGACACCGACCTGACGTTCACCGTCGCGACCGACAAGGAGGGCACCGGCAACGGCGTCTACGTGTGGGCGATCGGGCGGCGCGTCGCCGGGCAGGGCGACTACCGGGCCCGCATCAGGCTGCGCCCGTCCGGTGTGGTGTCGTTGCAGCTCAGCCGCGCCAACGCGAGCAACACCGAGACGGCGATCGGCACCGAGCAGACGGTGTCCGGCCTCACCTACCAACCGGGCGTGCCGCTGCACCTGCGCCTCCAGGTGACCGGCGGGTCGCCGACCGCGCTGAAGGCGAAGGTGTGGGCGGACGGCGCGGCCGAGCCGGGCTGGCAGGTCACCGGGACCGACGCGACGGGCGGGCTGCAGGCCGCCGGCGCGGTCGGGATCCGGGCCTACCTGGCGGGCAACGCCACCAACGCGCCCACGGTCGTGTCCATCGACGACCTGAGCGCGTCCCGCGCCGCCGGCTGACCACCGGCGGCGCGGGCCGCGGGGCGCGGGCGCCGGAGAGTGGTGCCGGAAAGTGACCATCGTGAGCGACTTCGGTCACGATTTCATAAGAGGCCGGATGTATCGGATGGTGTGGCTAATAGGATCCGTGCACCGCAGTGACCGTGGTGGTCACCGGGCTGAGGTCTAGGGGAGCCGACTCGTGAGAGCTCTTGTGCGACAGCGGCGGACGGGCGTCCGCGCGGGCCTGGCGGCCGCCGCCGCCCTCTCGCTGGCGGGTGCGGCCTTCATGCCGGCCGGCCCGGCGGCCGCCGACACCGATCCGCCGTCCGGCACGCCGGCCACCGTCAGCGCCGACCCGCTGCCGACCGCGCAGGTCGACGGCGTCGTGTGGAGCATGGCGACGGTGGGGAACACGGTCTACGCGACCGGCAGCTTCACCAAGGCGCGCCCGGCGGGCGTCGCCGCGGGCGGGGCGGGCGAGGTCGACCGCGGCAACATCCTCGCGTTCGACCTGACGACCGGGAAGCTCAGCACCTCGTTCGTGCACACGCTCGACGGCCAGGGCCTGCGGATCATCGCGTCCCCGGACGGCAGCCGGGTGTACGTCGGCGGCGACTTCACCAAGGTCGACGGCAAGGCGCACAACCATCTCGCGGCCTTCGACACCACCACGGGCGCGCTGATCGACTCGTTCGCCCCGAACGTGCACAACCGCGTCCGCGCCATCGCCGCGACGGACTCCACCGTGTACGTCGGCGGCAACTTCTTCAACGTCAACGGCAGCGGGCGGACGCGGCTCGCCGCGGTGAAGGCCACCGACGGGTCCAACATCGCGACCTGGAAGCCCACCGCCGACGACGACGAGGTCTACGCGCTCGCGCTGTACGGCGACCGCGTGCTCGTCGGCGGGAAGTTCCAGAAGCTGAACGGCGAGGCCCACGTCGGCATCGCCGCGGTCAGCGCCACCAACGGCGGCACGCTGCCCTGGAGCAGCAGGCCGGTCCCGACCAAGCAGAGCAGCACCAACTTCTCGTACGTGACGGACCTGCGCGTCGACGACGGCATCGTCTACGCCGGCGCGGACGGTGAGGGCTACCACTGGTTCGACGGCCGGTTCGCCGCCAAGGCCGACACCGGCGACCTGGTGTGGCTGGACAACTGCTACGGCGCCACCTACGGCGTCTACCCGGTGGCCAACGAGGTCTACAGCGTCTCGCACGCGCACGACTGCACCTCGCTCGGCGCGTTCCCCGACACCAACCCGCAGACCAACCACCGGGCGCTGTCGGAGACCAAGGCCGCGACCGGCACCGACCACGGCTCGCCGGGCACGAACAGCAACTACAGCAGGCAGCCGGTCCCGAGCCTGCTGCACTGGTTCCCCAAGCTCGCCATCGGGTCGTTCACCAAGCAGTACCAGGCGGCGTGGGCGGTCACCGGCAGCGGCGACTACGTCGCGATGGGCGGCGAGTTCCCGAAGGTGAACGGCAAGGCGCAGCAGGGCCTGGTGCGGTTCGCGGTCAAGGCGAAGGCGCCGAACAAGGTCGGCCCGGAGTCCGCCGACCTCAAGGCGCCGACGGCGAGCGCCCGGCTCGGCGGCACCGTCCGCGTGACGTGGAAGACCACCTGGGACATGGACAACGCGTCGCTGAAGTACGAGGTGCTGCGCGACGGCGGGACCACGCCCGTCGGGACGCTCACCAGGTCGGCCGCGTTCTGGAACCAGGCGAGCCTCGTCTACAACGACACCTCGGTCCCGAGCGGCACCCACACCTACAAGATCCGCGTCGTGGACGCGAACGGGAACACGGTGACGAGCGCGGCGTCCAACTCCGTCAGGCGGTGAACGGCGTCCCAGAAAGGCGATCATCCGACGCCTGAAAGTGCTCCGGGGTTTACACCTCGGAGCACTTTTCTGTTTCCGGAAGAGGCCATACTGCGCTGAGCAGCCGACTTCAAGCGGAGGGTGAGCGATTTCTGTCACGATTTCCTGAGACACCGGATGATCGCGACCGGATTACCACTAAGATCGCCAGACTGGAGTGGCCGATGGGGCCATCCGGGGTCACGTGCTTTTAGGGGATCCGACTCGTGAGAGCTCATCTACGACTGCGCCGTACCAGCGTGCGCGCGAGCCTGGGGGCCGCCGCCGCACTCTCGCTCGTGGGCGCCGCATTCATGCCGCTCGGCACGGCCACGGCCGACACCATGCCCGCGGGCGGAGTGCCCGCGACCGTCAGCGCGGACCCGCTGCCGACGGCCCAGGTGGACGGCGTCGTGTGGAGCATGGCGACGGTGGGGAACACGGTCTACGCGACCGGGAACTTCACCAAGGCGCGCCCGGCCGGCGTCAAGGCGGGCGGGGCCGGCGAGGTCGCGCGCGGCAACATCATGGCGTTCGACCTGACGACCGGGAAGCTCAGCACCTCGTTCGTGCACACGCTCGACGGCCAGGGCCTGCGGCTCATGGCCTCCCCGGACGGCAAGCGCGTCTACGTGGGCGGCGACTTCACCAAGGTCGACGGCAAGGCGCACAACCACCTCGCGGCGTTCGACACCGCGACCGGCAAGCTCATCGACTCCTTCGCCCCCAACGTGCACAACCGCGTCCGGGCGATCGCCGCCACGAACACGACGGTCTACGTCGGCGGCAACTTCTTCAACGTCAACGGCAAGTCGCGGACGCGGCTCGCGGCGGTGAAGGCCTCCGACGGCTCGAACATCGACACCTGGCGGCCCGCCGCCAACGACGACGAGGTGTACGCGCTGGCCGTCTACGGCGACCGCGTCATCGTCGGCGGCCGGTTCCAGCAGCTGAACGGCGAGAAGCACGTCGGCATCGGCGCGGTCAGCGCCACCAACGGCGGGTCGCTGGCGTGGAGCAGCAAGCCGATCCCGACCAAGGACGGCCAGGGCGGGTTCTCCTACGTGACCGACCTGCGGATCCAGAACGGCGTCGTCTACGGCGCGGCCGACGGCGAGCTGTACCACTGGTTCGACGGCCGGTTCGCCGCCAAGGCCGACACCGGCGCGCTGGTGTGGCTGGACAACTGCTACGGCGCGACCTACGGCATCCTGCCCGTCGGCCAGACCGTCTACAGCGTCGGGCACCCGCACGACTGCTCCTCGCTCGGCGCGTTCGGGGAGACGAACCCGAAGACCTTCCACCGCACGCTCGCCGAGACCTTCGACGCGCGCGGCACCGACCAGTCCAAGCCGGGCACCAACAGCAACTACAGCAAGCAGCCGATCCCGGCGCTGCTGGACTGGTTCCCGAAGCTCGGCATGGGCTCGTTCACCAAGCAGTACCAGGCAGCGTGGGCCGTCACGGGCAACAGCACCTACGTCGCGATGGGCGGCGAGTTCCCGAACGTGAACGGCAAGGCGCAGGCCGGCCTCGTGCGGTTCGCGATCAAGGCGCAGGCGCCGAACAAGGTCGGCCCGACCACCGGCATCAAGGCGCCGACCGTGTCCAGGACGTCCACCGGGCTCAAGGTGTCCTGGACGGGCACCTGGGACATGGACAACGGCTGGCTGCACTACGAGGTGCTGCGCGACAGCTCGACCACCGCGCTGACCTCCGTCAAGCGGCTGTCGAAGTTCTGGGCCGAGCCGTCGATGACCTTCACCGACGCCAAGGCCGCGAAGGGCAAGCACACCTACCGGATCCGCGTGCACGACCCGCTGGGCAACACCATCACCAGCCCGGCGTCCGCGGCCGTCACCTGGTGAGCCGCGGCATCGGCATCCGCTGAACGCGTGACACGAGAACGCGCCCCGGTGAGCGTCACCGGGGCGCGTTCTCATGCGTGCGGGATCCGACGCGGGCGGGGTCAGGCCGCCCCCAGCGACCTCAGGATGTCGCTCAGGCGCGTGTTGAAGGCCGCGTCGTGGTCGCCCGCGGAGCGCTGCGCGACCCGCTTCAGCCAGAACTCCGCCGCCTCCGCGCACCCGCTCACGTCGTCGCGCCCGGACGGCTTGCCGAACACGGTGGCGTGCGTCGCCTCGTAGTAGACGAGGTCGGCGCCCGGCGGCGCCCAGGCCGCGTCCTCCCAGTCGATCAGCCACGGCAGGCCCCGGCCGCAGTGCCGCAGGTTCCACGCCGTCAGGTCGCCGTGCATCGGCGTCCAGTGGTCCGGGACGTCCGCCGGGCGGGGCAGCACCGCCGCGAGCCGCCGCTGCAGGTCCGCCAGCAGCGGTGACAGCGCGACGCCGCGCACCGGACGGGCCGGACGCGGCGGCATCGCCTCGATGACCATCCAGTGCCAGCCGGCGGTCGCGTCGCGGTCCAGGACGCGGGGGACGCGGAAGCCGTCCGCGCGGCCCTCGGGGAAGGCCGACAGCGCCCGCTGCTCGCGGTCCAGCTCGCCCGGATCGTCGCGCAGCTTGAGGAACCCGGTGGGCCGCCCGTCGCGCAGGAGCACCGCCGCCAGGCCCGTCCGGGACGCCTGGGGGCGCTCGTAGAGGGCCAGGCCGTCGAACGTGCCGATCCGCTCCACCAGCGTCCGCCACCGCTCCGGCCCGCCCGGCGGCTCCCAGCGGACGCGGGCGCCCGGCAGGACGCGCGGCCCGGCGACCGCCACGGCGCCGTACATCGCCCACTGCGCGGCCAGCGCGGGCAGCTTGGATCGGGTGAACAGCGAGACGCCGGCGAGCGCCCCGCGCCGCGACCCGGCGGGGACCAGGACGTTGCCGGTGCCCATCCGGGGCCGGACGAATTCGTGACCAGATGTGGTCATCTGCTCGGTCATGTCGTCACTTGCCGCGAATGGTCTTGCGCGTACGGCGACCGGCCACCAGGTCCTCGCACAGCCGCTCGTAGGACGCCGCGACGTCGTCCCACACGTACCGCTCCGCGGCCCGCTTGCGCGCCGCCGTGCCCCGGTCGGCCGCCGCACCCGGATCGGCCTCCGCCGCCTCGACCTGCGCCGCCAGCTCCGCCGCGTCGCCGAAGAAGCGGCCCGCCTCCTCGCCCAGCACCTCGCGGTTGAAGTTCACGTCGAAGGCCAGCACCGACGCGCCCGCGCCCATGGCGCGCAGCAGCGACGGGTTCGTCCCGCCGACCGAGTGGCCGTGGACGTAGGTGAGCGCGCCCGCGTACAGGGCGTCCAGCAGGTCCTGGTCCCACACGCCGCCCATGAAGGTGATGCGCGGGTCGTCGCCCGCAAGCTCCTTCACCTGCGCGGTGTACTCGTCGGCGTACGGCGCCGAACCGACCACGACCAGCGGCTTCTCGGCCTTGCTGCGCCGGTAGCCTTCCACCGCCAGGTGCACGTGGTTCTCCGGCTCGAACCGGGCCACGACCAGGTGGTACCCGCCCGGCTCGTATCCCGCCTCCGCCAGCTTCGCGGTGTCCGTGCCCGCCAGGATGGGCGCGCCGTACGGGATGAACACCGTGTCGGCGTCGAACCGCTCGCGGTAGTAGTCCTGGATGCCGACGGCGTCGGCGATCAGCGCGTCCGACCAGCGCACCGCCATCGACTCCGCGGCCCGGTAGTACTTCTGCCCGGTCCCGCTCCACTTGGTGCGCTTCCACTCCAGGCCGTCGACGTGCGTGGCCACCGGGATCCGCAGCGTCCGCAGGATCGGCAGCATCGGCGCGTTCGCCGCGTTGAACAGCAGCGCGACGTCCGCGCCCTCCCTGCCGATCTTGCCGCGGAAGGCGTGCAGCACCGACAGGCCGGTGTGGCTGAGCGTCTCGGCGACCTTCTTCTCGATCGCCGGCAGGTACACCAGGCGCATGCCCAGGTACTCCGGTTCGGGGTGGCGCTCGCCCCGGCAGTAGACGGTGACCTCGTGCCCGCCGGCGGCGAGCCGCTTGCCGATCTCCTCCACCGCCGTCTCGAAACCGCCGTACCGCGCCGGGACTCCGCGAGTCCCTACCATGGCGATGCGCACCCTGACCCCCAGCCTTACCGTCACTTTGTGATTGATCCGCACAGATTATGCGGAAGGGGGGTTGCGCGTCCCTGCGGTAAACGACAGTTAATCTGAAGGTTGCGGGAGACTGGTATCCAGGGGGCTGGATCGCCAGAAGGAGGGCAAGTGGCCGAACGGGACCCGAGGTCCGCGGTGGTGCTGGCGCACCCGTCGCCCGACCTCTACGGCTCCGACAGGATGCTCGTGGAGTCGGTGCGCGCACTGGTCCCCGGCCGCCGCGTCATCGTGACGCTGCCGGAGGACGGGCCGCTCTCACCGGTGCTGAGGGACGCGGGCGCCGAGGTGGTCGTGCTGCCCGTCCCGGTCCTGCGCAAGTCGTACATGTCGCCGCTCGGCCTCGTGCGGCTGGCGTTCGCCGCGAGCCGGGCGCTGCCCCGGGCGTGGCGGCTGCTGCGCCGCGAGCGGGCCGCGGCGCTCTACGTCAACACCGTGACGATCCCGCTGTGGCTGCTCGCCGCGCGGGTCGCCCGCGTGCCCGCGCTGTGCCACGTCCACGAGGCCGAGGACGACGTGCCCGGCCCGGTGCGCGCCGCGCTGTCGATGCCGCTGCGGTTCGCCCGCACCGTCGTCGTCAACAGCCGCGCCAGCGCCGCCGCGCTCGGCTCCGCCGGGCGGAACGCGCAGATCATCTACAACGGCGTCGAGGAGCCGCCCGGGCCGGTCGAGCCGCCGCGCGCCGACCTGGACGGGCCCGCGCGGATCGTCCTCGTCGGCCGGCTGTCGCCGCGCAAGGGCACCGACGTCGCCGTCCGGGCCGTCCGATCACTGCGCGATCGCGGCTACGATGCGAACCTGACCCTGGTCGGGAGCGTCTTCCCTGGATATGAATGGTTCGAGGAGGAACTGCGGGCCCTCGCCGGCGACGACGGCGCGGTGGAGTTCGCGGGTTTCCGCCCGTCGGTCTGGAATTCGTTCGGCGCGGCGGACATCGCGATCGTCCCCTCGCGCGTCGAACCCTTCGGTAACGTCGCCGTCGAGGCGATGCTCGCCGGCCGGCCGGTGGTCGCCAGCGCCACCCAGGGGCTGGTGGAGATCGTCGCCGACGGCGAGAACGGGGTGCTGGTCGCCCCCGACGACCCCGCCGCCCTGGCGGCCGGGATCGCCCGGCTGCTGGACGACTGGAACGGCGCGCTGGCGATGGCCAAGCGGGCCGGCGCCGACGCCGCCCGGCGCTTCGGCAAGGACCGTTACCACCGCGAGCTGCGGGACGCCGTCCGCGAGCTCGCCGGACCCGAAGCCGCCCCCCAACCGCCCACGGCCACCTGAGGACTCCAAGAGCATCCGATGACAGCACAGACCCCCGTTACACCGGAGATCAGCCTCGTCGAGGCGGTCTGGCGCTACCGGCTGATGTCGCTCATCATCGTGCTGGCCAGCGTCCTCGCCTCCGTCGCGGCCACCCAGATCCTGTTCAGCGGCGCGACCGCCACCGCCAGGTTCGCGGTCACCGACCCGACCAACAACAACAACGCGCTGCGCATGGGCGTGGTCTCCGGGCAGGGCTATGCCGCCTACACCGCGCAGCGCGCGGCGTTCGCCGGCTCCACCCCGGTGATGGCCCGCGCCGCGGAGATCGTCAAGAGCAAGCACGGCCCGAGCCTCACCGGCGAGCAGCTGCGCGGCCGGGTGAAGACCTCCAGCAAGCCGGACGGCGGCGTCGTCGTCGTCACCGCCAACGGCTCGAACATGCCCGAGGCCGCCGTCATCGCCAACGCGGTGCTGCAGGCCTACCAGGACGTCACCGTCTCCACGAACAACAGCAACCTCGACGACCAGATCAAGGGGCTGAAGGAGCAGGAGACGAAGATCACGGAGCAGATGCAGTCGACGCAGGCGGGCACGCACCCCTACAAGGTGCTGGCGAGCCAGCTGGCGAAGATGCAGTCGGACGAGAGCGGCCTCCTGTCGGCCCGGTCGAAGAACAACGACGGCGTCCAGTTCACCGACAGCGCCGACCCGACCGCGCCGACGCCGAGCAAGCTGCCGCAGAACGGCGCGATCGGCTTCGCCGTCGGCGCGATCCTGGCCTGCATCGTGTCGTTCCTGCGCGCCTCCTCCCGGCCCCGCGGCCAGGTCCACGGCGGGCCCGCCGCGGCGATGGGCGGGGTCCCGGGCGGCGCCGCCGGCGGGGCGCTCGGCGCCCCGGGCACGCCGATGCCCGAGCTTCCGGCGGGCCGGTCCTACCAGGGCCGCCGGTCCATCGGCGACGGGCGCCCGCCCGCGCCGGCGGACGACTACCGGTCCGACGACGACGACGGGCACGCCGACGAGCAGCCGCCGCCCGAGCGGCGC
>NZ_BAAAMR010000060.1:0-68604 GCF_039529375.1 Actinomadura napierensis | reverse complement strand
CACCTTCCGCCACCTGGTCGACGGCAAGAAGCCGGACAGCAACTACGACACCGGCACCTCGGTCGGCCACCTCAAGGACGTCAAGTACCAGGTCCTGTCCTGGGGCCACGGCGCCGGCAAGAAGGGCACCCCCAAGCCCCTCGGCTGACCGGTCCCGCCAGGTGATCCCCCCACGTAGCCACCCCTGACCCCCCACCAACGGAGCCCGCTTCCGTCCCGGACGAGAGCGGGCTCCGCCACGTCCAGGCAGGGACTGCAGGCGGCCACCGGCGTTCTGGTTGCCGACGGACTGGTGTGGCGCTGCCGTGTGCGCTGACGCTGCCCCGGTATGTGAGTCGACGGCCCCGCGGAGACGGAGTTGATGGACATGCCCGCATGGTCCTCGCCGAGGATCTCGCTGTGGGACCAGGCGCCCTGTTCCATCGCACCCAGAACCACCAGTGCCAGCAGGAACGGCTTCGGGACGGGCGCGCTGGAAGCTGGGAGACGGTCCTGTTCCGCGGCGTCCGGCAGGGCGCGGACGAGCCAGAACGCCGGGACGCAGCGGGCGGCCAGGATGGCGAAGCCGCGCCGCGCCGTCCGAGGCGTCGTCGGCCAGAGGCGCCAGGATGATGAGCGCCGCCAGGACGATCGTCGCCCCCAGTGTCGTCGGTCGCGGCGATCGCCGCCGTGGCCGCGGCGTACACGACGCCGAGCCCGACTCCGGCGATGACGTTCCCCAAGGTCAGCAAGAGGAGACTCGGCGCGGCGAACGCCGGGCTGAAGCCGGCCGTGGCGGCCACCGGCCCGAAACGGGCGATGCGTGCCCTACCGGGCCGCTCGGCTCTCGCCGCCAGCGCCAGTGCCGCCAGTGCCGTGGCGACCATCTGCACCGTCGCGACCATCCCGGAGGTGGAGTCGGACGGGTGGAACCGGTCGGCCATGCCGGGCAGCAGAACCGGCATCAGGTTGGATCCGGGGTTGCCCAAGGCAGCACCTGTGACGAGGGCGGCGCCTCCGACGGAGCGTCCGCGGCGAACCCGTCGCACTGCGCATCGACTCCGAACCGATCGAGCTGTCCGCCCCGCACCTCGTCCTGTGGTTCCGCCGGCGCGAGGTGGAGCAGGTGGGCGTGCGCAGCCTCGGCGGCCGCTCCACCGGACCGTACGGAATCCCAGGTCCCTCCCCGCAGATCGCCGGCGCCCTGACCCGTTCCGCCGGCCCCGCCGCTCCCCACACCCCTGGCCATCCCGGCCGAGGTGATCGGCGCCAGTCCGGCCGGGCGTGGATTCTGTGAGGTGGGGAAGGGTGCGGGGTGGCCGTTTTTGCCGAGGCGTTGCAAGACTTCCGTGGTGGCCGAGGTCGACTTTCCGGGAGTGTTCGAGGCGTTGTCGGCCTCGTGTGCGGTGCCTCCCACGACCTGCGCAGCCCCCTCACCGGGCTGCAGACCCGCCTGCAGGAGGCGCTGGCCGATCCCGACGCCGACTCACGCAGGGTGCTGCACGCCGCTCTGCAGGACGCCGAGCAACTCGGCGACATCGTCTCGGACCTGCTGGAGCTGGCCCGGCTCGACGCCGGCGCACCCACCGAGAAGCGCTCGACCTGTGCCGGCTGGTCCGCGACCTGCTGGGCCGAATTCCCTGCAAGCACACGCTGGACGCCCACCTGGACCAGCCCGCCGTGGTGGACGGCGCCCGGTCCCGCCTGACCCGGCTGCTGAGCAACCTGCTGGCCAACGCCGAACGGCACGCCCGCACCCGGATCGAGGTCTCGGTCACCACCGAGCACGGCCACGCGATCACGCGGGTCGTCGACGACGGCCCCGGCATCCCCGCCGACGAACGCGAAGCGGTCTTCCGCCGCTTCTACCGCCGCGCCGACGCCCGCCGCGCCGACCCGGGCGGCACCGGCCTGGGCCTGGGGATCGCCCGCCGCCGAGGTCACTTGCGGTGGACGGTGCGGACGGCTTCGCCCGGATGCCAGGTGCGGATGACGAGCTCGTCGCCCTCGACCGAGGTCAGCACGGCCTCCCGCAGGTCGAGCCGGAACGCGTGGAAGTCGCCGGGCGGCTCGTCGCCGGTGGTGTGAGCCCTCTTCTCCTCAGGATCGGTGATCTCGACCGCCACGCCGGCGACCTTGGCGTCGCCGCCGTGCTCGGGGTCGGCCGGATGCGCGTGGATCGCGCAGCGGCCGTCCCGCCGCAGGTCGTGGGCCTTCACCGCGTGCAGCATCGAGCCGAACGACAGGTCCGCGCCCTGGAAGTCGACCTCCGAGCCGCTCACCCGCGGCGAGCCGTCCCTGCGCAGCGTCGCGAGGACGTGGGTCTTCTGCGCTTCGAACCGCGCCCGCACCGTCGCGGCCAGATCGGCCGCCTCCTGTTCGAATTGCTGCCAAGTCGCCATCCGGACAGTGTGCCCGCCGGCACCGACATTCCCGGACGGTCAGTCGCCGATCTCCTGCAGCGCCCAGCTGTTGCCGTCGGGGTCCTGGAAATACGCGTAGGAGACGGTGGGCTTCCCGGGTGCGGACATGTCGTCGACTTCGCTGATCTCCAGTCCGCGCTTGGCGAGCTCCTCCCGGACGGAGTGGATGTCGGAGACCACCAGGTGCAGGTTCTGGATCGAGCCGGGCGCGGTGCCGACCCACCCCTCGCCGAAGCCGATCGAGCATGCGGAACCGGGCGGCGTCACCTGCACGATGCGGAGGCCGTCGGTGGGGCTGATGTCGTGGTCCAGCTCGAAGCCCAGTGTCTCGGTGTAGAAGGCGATCGAACGGTCCGTGTCGGACACGGGGATCGGTACCAGCTCGAGCTTGAACTCCACGGCAGGGCGTCCTTTCGCTTAGGCGATCTCTCGTGCTTCTGCGTGCCGATCCGCGCGCCCGAAGTGGCGCCGTTCAAAGCAAATCACGGCATCCCGGGGCTGTCATGCGAACGCCCACTCCCACCTATTTCGGGCACTCGGGCGTCGCGCCGCCCGCCCAGCGGCCGCCGCCCCGCCGGTGCGCTCGAGGAATTTTGTTAACGAAACTAATGAGTTATCCTCGCCGGCATGCCTGCCGGCGGGCCGCCGGGCTGCCGGGCCCGGTGCGCGAAGGGGACGCGGTGGCGGACACGCGGAAGGCGATGGCCGACGTGGGACGGGAACGCATCTTCACGTTCCCGTTCGTCCTCCTCATGGCGGCCAACGGACTCCTGCGGACGGGCACCCAGATGCTCATCGCGCTGGTGCCGCTGTACACGCTCGACCAGGGGGCGTCGCCCGCGGTCGCAGGGCTGACCACCACCTTCTACATGATGGCCGCGGTGATGTTGCGGCCGCTGTCGGGGAGCCTGGTCGACAACCGCGGGCGGTACGCGGTCATGGTGGTGGGCTCCGTGCTCTACTGCGCCGCGTCCGGTCTGTACGTCCTGGCCTTGCCGGTCTGGGCGCTGCTGGCCGCGCGGGCGTTGCAGGGCGTCGGGTTCTCGCTCAACGGCACCGCCGTGATGACCCTGGCCACCGACCTCATTCCGGAACGACGGATGTCGGAGGGCATCGGCTATCTCGGCGTGGAGCAGACGGTGGCCCAGCTCCTCGGGCCGTGGCTGGCCCTGGAGTTGCGCAGCGCCTGCGGATACCGGTGGGCGTTCGCCGTGGCGTTCGGCTGCGGCCTCGTCAACGTGCTGCTCCGCATCCCGCTCCGCTCCGCCGCCGTCCGGGTGGACGCGCGGCGGGTGGCGGCAGCCCCACGGCGTGATGTCCAGGACGTCGACCCGGCGAAGCGAGGCGCACCGCCGCTGTGGACCCGCATCGTCGACCGGGACGCCTGGCGGCCCGCGTCGGTGATGTTCCTGCTGATGTTCGGCACCGCCGGCATCAACACCTTCATGGCCGCCTACGCCCTCGGGCGCGGCATCGGCAACTCCGGCCTGTTCTTCGTGGCCAGCGGCCTGACGCTCGCGGTCTCCAGGCTGACGGCCGGGCGCATCGAGCGGCGGTGGGGGACGGTGTGGGTCCTCGCTCCCGGTATCGCGCTGCTCGTCCTCGGCCAGGTCGGCGTCTGGTGGTGCCCGAACCTGTGGGTGCTGATGCTCGCGGGTGCGTTGTACGGGCTGGGGATGGGGGCCGCCCAGCCCACGTTGAACGCCCTGGCCGTGCTGGTGGCCGGCAGGGAGCGGCGCGGGCGGGCCAACTCGACGTTCTTCATGGCGATGGACCTGTCCCAGGCGGTCGGCGCCGTGGGACTGGGCGCCGTCGCGGGGGTGATCGGGACCGGTCGGGTCTTCCTGGTCGCCGCCGCCCTGACGGCCACGTCGCTCGCGGTGTACCTCACGTTCAGAGCGCGAAGCCGCCTGGCGTAGTGCCCGCAGCCCCTGCGGGCAGGCGGGTCCGTGCGCTGCAGGCCGGTCGGCGGGCCCGGCCTCATTGTCTAACAATCTCTGGCCGGCGCTCGGCCCGTTTGTCGGACAACCGTCCCTCTTCCTGCCGAATTCTTGCCGGGAGGTGTCCGGCATGTTACTTTCCTCGCATCGCTTGTCGGACAATCCGGCTGGGGTCAGGGAGGGGAACGATGTCGACCAACCCACATGCGGAGGCCCTCCGCTTCGACAACGTCACGCTGCGGTTCCCCGGGGCGCGCAGGGCGGCGATCGAGGACGTCTCGCTCCAGGTCGGCCGCGGCAGGTTCGTCGCGGTGATCGGGCCGTCCGGCTGCGGCAAGAGCACGATCCTCAACCTGGCCGCGGGGCTGCTCGCCCCGACCAAGGGCGAGGTCCACTTCGCCGGCGAGCGCGTCACCGCCGTGAACTCCGCGGCCGCGTACGTCACCCAGCAGGCCAACCTGCTCCCATGGCTGAGCGTGCGGGCCAACATCGGGCTCGCCCTGAAGTTCCGCAAGGTGCCGAAGGCGGAGCGCGACGAGCGCATCGACCACTGGGTGAGGCTCGTCGGGCTCACCGGCTTCGAGGACCACTACCCCCGCGAGCTGTCCGGCGGCATGCAGAAGCGCGTCTCCATCGCCCGGGCGCTCATCTACGACCCGTCCATCGTGCTGATGGACGAACCGTTCGGCCCGCTGGACGCCATCACCCGGCTGAAGCTCCAGCAGGACCTGCTCAACCTCTGGGAGGAGCAGAACGGGACGCTCGTCTTCGTCACCCACGACCTCAACGAGGCGCTCTACCTCGCCGACGAGGTCGTCGTCATGTCCAGCGGCCCCGGCACGGTCCGGCGGGTCCTGGAGGTGCCGTTCGAGCGGCCCCGCAGCATCGGCTCCCTCGTGGAGTCGCCCGAGTTCGCGGAGCTCTACAACGACCTGTGGAGCCTCTTCAAGTCCGAGCTGCACATGTCTGACGCCACCGCGTAGAGACCAGAGGTTCAACGTTGATAACGATCACCGAGACGATCCCCGTCCCGAGCCCGCGCGAACGGGTGTGGGAGGTCGTCTCCAGCCCCGCGGACGTCGTGTCCTGCATCGCCGGCGCCGAGCTCGGCGAGGAGCACGAGGACGGCTCCTTCGACGGGACGCTCGTCGTCAAGTTCGGTGCGGTCCGGGTCCGGTTCGGCGCCCGCGTGCACCTGGAGCTGGACGAGGCCGGGTACGAGGGACGGCTCACCGCCCGCGGCAAGGACGGCCAGGCGGCGACGCGCTTCACCGCCGAGGCGGGCTTCCGCGTCGTCGAGGACGGGACCGGCTCGAAGGTCGCCATGGACGGCGAGATCCGGCTGACCGGGAAGCTCACCTCGCTGATCGAGGCGGGCGCGGGAGTCGTGGTCTCCCGCATGACCAAGGACTTCTCGGCGCGGTTCGTCGAACTGTGCGCCGGACCCGCCGAGCCGGAGACCCCGGCCGCAGCGGCGGTCCCGGGCGAGGCGGCGCCGGAGAGGCCGACCACCCTCGCCGCCCGCATTCGCGCCTGGTGGGCCGCGCTGTGGAACAGGCGTTCGGAACGAACCAGTCAAGGAGGTACGGCGTGACCAGGCTCAACGGGGTCATCCGGGCACTGGAGGCGGGGGAGCACGCGTTCGCGTCCTTCGCGCCGCCGGACCCGGCGGCCGCCCTGGAGTTCGGCACCGCGAGGTACGACGGGCTGATCTTCGAGATGGAGCACAAGCCCTGGGACGTCGTCGGCCTCAAGGACAGCCTCCAGTACCTGCTCAACCGCAGGCAGATCGCGACGGCGGGCGACGTCGCCCCGGCGGTGACCCCGCTGGTGCGGATCCCGACGAACGGCGCCGAGAAGGGCCAGTGGCACGCCAAGCAGGCCCTCGACCTGGGCGCCTACGGCATCGTCTGGCCGCACATCACCACGGTGGAAGAGGCCTACAACGCCGTCGCCGCCTGCCGCTACCCGCGGCTGCCGGACGCGGACCGCTACGAGCCCGCGGGCGTGCGCGGGGACAGCCCCGCGGCGGCCGCCCGCTACTGGGGCCTGACGAACGACGAGTACTACGCGAAAAGCGGGGTCTGGCCGCTGGACCCGGACGGCGAGGTCCTCGTCGCCCTCATGATCGAGGACCAGCTCGGCATCCGGAACCTGCCCGACATCCTCGACCAGGTCCCCGGCATCGGGCTGGTGATCATCGGCGAGGGCGACATGAGCCAGGAGCTCGGCATCCCCCGCCAGTACGAGCACCCGAAGCTCCTCGAATGCAAGCGCCGCGTCCTCGACGTCTGCGGCGAGCGCGGCGTCGCCGTCGGCCACCCGCACGTGACGGCCGGGAACGTCGAGCAGGTCGTCAAGGACGGCTACCGCTTCCTGATGACCATGCCCGTGCGCTCGTACCCGGGGCTCGACCGGGGCCGCGAGCTGACCGGCCGCGCCTGAGGAGGACTTTGATGATCATCGACTGCCACGGCCACTTCACCACCGCTCCCCAGGCCCTCGGCGCGTGGCGGGAACGGCAGATCAGGGCGTTCGGCGAGGGCGTCCGGGTGAGCCCGGACGAGCTGGAGATCAGCGACGGCGAGATCCGCGCGGCCATCGAGAACGGGCAGCTCAGGCTGCAGACCGAGCGCGGAACCGACCTTTCGGTCTTCTCGCCGGGCGCGGGCAAGATGGCCCACCACTACGGTGACGAGCGCACCAGCCTCGACTGGTCCCGGGTCGCCAACGACCTGATCGCCCGCGTCTGCGGGCTGTTCCCCGACCGGTTCGTGGGCGCCTGCCAGCTCCCGCAGTCGCCCGGGAACGCGCTGGAGGCGTCGATCCGCAACTCGGCCGCGGAGCTGGAGCGCTGCGTCGAGGAGCTCGGCTTCGTCGGCTGCCTGCTCAATCCGGACCCGTCGGACGGCTTCTACCAAGCGCCGCCGCTGACCGACAAGGTCTACTACCCGCTCTACGAGAAGATGGTCGAGCTCGACGTCCCCGCGATGATCCACGTGGCGATGTCGCGCAACGACGCCCTGCAGGGCACCTGCGCGCACTACCTCGCCGGCGACACCGCCGCCTTCATGCAGCTGTGCACGTCCGACCTGTTCAAGGACTTCCCCGAGCTGCGCCTCGTGATCCCGCACGGCGGCGGCGCGGTGCCCTACCACTGGGGGCGCTACCGGGGGTTCATGCAGGACAAGGGCCTGCCGCCGCTGGAGGAGGCGGTGCTCGACAACGTCTTCTTCGACACCTGCGTCTACCACCGCCGCGGCCTGGAACTGCTCCTCGACGTGATTCCGGCGAAGAACGTGCTGTTCGCCTCGGAGATGATCGGCGCCGTCCGCGGCGTGGACCCCGAGACCGGCCGCAACTTCGACGACGTCAAGTTCCTGCTCGACGGCATCGACATGACCGGTGAGGACCGCGACGCCGTGTACGGCGGCAACGCGCTGCGGGTCTTCAGCCGGCTGAAGTCCAGGAGGGTTGGCAAGTGAAGGCCTACGAGGCGATGGCCGAGGCGTTCGTCAAGGAGGGGACGTCCGACGTCTTCGGCATGATGGGCGACGCCAACATGCACTGGATGGACGCGCTGGCCAAGCGGAATGTGCGTCTGTACGAGGTGCGGCACGAGGGCTCCGGCCTCGGCATGGCCGACGGCTGGGCGCGGGCGGCGGGACGGCCGGGCGTCGTCACCACCACCAGCGGCCCCGGCGTCTCCCAGCTCGCCACGTCCATGCTGTGCGCGAGCAGGGCCGGCACGCCGCTGGTCGCCTTCTGCGGCGAGACCCCGTGGGGCGACGAGGGCGCCGTGCAGTACCTCGACCAGCGCCGGTTCGCCGCCGCGATCGAGTGCGGGTTCGTCCACCTGTCGAAGGCCGACCAGGCCGAGGAGGCCGTGCAGCGCGCCTTCTACCTGGCCCGCACCGAGAACCGGCCGATCATGCTGAGCGCCCCGTTCGACGTGCAGACCCAGGACTACGAGCCCGGCGACTACATCCCGTCGCACGAGCTGCTCGTGCCGTCCCGGACGCTGCCCGACCCGGCCCGCATCGAGGCCGCCCGCGAACTGATCGAGGGCAGCAAACGCGTCGTCGTCATCGCCGGGCGGGGCGCCCGCCGCGCCGGAGCCGGCGAGGAGATCCTCGAGCTCCAGGCCAAGACCGGCGCGCTGCTGGCCACCACGCTGCAGGCCAAGAACTGGCTGTGCGACCGCACCGAGTTCCACGTCGGGCTGTCCGGCCTGTTCGGCAGCAAGCCCGCGCAGGAACTGCTCCAGGAGGCCGACTGCGTGATCGCGGTCGGCGCGAGCCTGAACCACTACACGACCGAGCACGGCTACCTCTACCCCGAGGCCCGCTACGTGCAGATCGACTCGGCGCCGAACATCGTCATGGGCAACGGCCGGGTCGCCGACTGCTACGTCCAGGCCGACGCGGTCACCGCCCTCACCGAGCTCAACCGGGCCCTCGGCGCGACCCGCCTGGAGGGCTTCCACACCGCCGAGACCCGCAGCCGGCTCACCGACTGGCTCGAAGCACCGATCGACTACGTCGACGAGCCCGGGCGGATCGATCCCCGCGAGGCCGTCAGGGTGCTCGACGCGGCGATGCCCCGCGAGTTCGACCTGGTGCTCGGCAGCGGCCACCAGACCGACTTCGGCACGATGCTGTTCCAGCGGTCCCGCCAGGTGACGTCCAACTACGGCATGTTCGGCGCGATCGGCCAGGCCCCGCTGCTGACCATCGGCCAGATCGTGGCGACCGGACGGCCCACCTTCGTGGTCGAGGGCGACGCGAGCTTCCTGATGCACCTGCCGGAGTTCGAGACGGCCTGCCGCTACGGCCTGCCGATGCTGGTCGTCGTCATGAACGACGAGGGCCTCGGCGCCGAGTACCACAAGCTGGGCGCCAAGGGCCTCACGCAGGACCTGGCGGTCATCCCGAACCCCGAGCTGGGCGGGGTCGCACAGGCACTCGGCGGCGGCGGCGCCACCGTCCGGAGCGCGGCCGAACTGGAGGCCGCCGTCGCCGAGTACGTCGCGGACCCGCGCCCGTTCGTGATCGACGTCCGCATCTCGCGCGAGGTGCTGAGCGTCCCCTACCGGCGCCTCTGGTACGGCGAGGACGTCTGATGAGGATCGTTCTGGGCGACTACCCGCACACCCGCGCCGTCAAAGAGCTCCCCGGCCATGAGTTCATCGAGTTCAAGCCGCTGCCCCCGGCGTTCGCCAGGATGGTCCGCACCCTGGAGTTCGACGTCTGCGAGATAGCGCTCGCGACCTACCTGCAGGCCAGGGACTACGGCGTGCCGGTCACGCTGCTCCCGGTCGTGATGATCGGCGGCACCCACCACCGCTCCCTGACCCGCCTCCCGGACGCGCCGGCGCTCGCCCCGGGCGACCTGCCGGGCCGCCGCGTCGGCGTCCGCTCCTACAGCCAGACCACCGGCCTGTGGGTGCGCGGCCTCCTGCGCGAGGAGTACGGCGTGAACGCCGCCGACGTCACCTGGGTCACCACCGAGGAACCGCACGTCGCGCAGTACACCGAACCGCCGTACGTCGAGCGGTCGGCCGCGGAGAAGGTCGGCGACCTGCTGAAGGCGGGCGACGTGGCGGCGGCCGTCCTCGGCCCGCGCGCCGCCGGCGGCCAGGGCGCGGGCCTCGTCCCGCTGATCGAGGACGCCGAAGCGGCCGGCCGCGCCTGGGTGGAGCGCCACGGCACCATCCCGGTCAACCACGTCGTCGTCGTGCGGAACGCCGTGCTCGACGAGGAACCCAAAGCGGTCGACGCGCTCTACGCGGCGCTGAAGGAGGCGACCGCCGGCGCGGAGCCGCCGGTGGCGGCCGGCTGGAGCGAGCCGCTCGCGAAGGCCCTGGAGATCGGCGGCCGGTACGCCGCCGAACAGGAACTCGTCCGCACGCCGGTCGACGTCGCCGAGATCGAGAGAGGAGCGGCCCGATGGTCGGACTGAGGCACCGCACCGGCGCCTACACGCGCGAGCCGGACGAGTGGACGCCGGCGCTGCTGGAGAAGGTGGCGTGGCGCCGCGAGGCGGCCGCCGAGCCGTTCCGCGGCGTGGCGACCTCGGACGGGATCCAGCGGGGCCTGTTCCCGCTGCGCGCCACCGGCCTCGACGTGAGGCCCCAGCGCCAGGCCGCCGAGGACTACCTCGCCCTGCTCGCCCCCAAGGAGCTGGCCGAGGGCCGGTTTTCGATGGACGACGTGACGTGGCGGCACTGGGCGAACGGCGCCCGCTACTTCCTGCGCCACGGACTGTGCATGGAGGACCTGGACGAGGCCGAACGCCGCGCGATCATGACGATCCTGCGCCGCAGCCTCAGCCCCTACGGCTACCAGCAGGTCGTCGACCTCATGCACCTCAACCTGACGATCGGCGAGCTGCGCGGTGAGGAGCACCTGCTCAACGAGTGGATGTACTGGTTCAGCGTCTACGGCGAGCCGGAGAGCGGCGGCCCGTGGGGCTGGCAGCTGGACGGGCACCACGTGAACGTCAACTGCGTCTTCGTCGGCGACCAGATGGTGCTGACCCCGACCTTCCTCGGCGCCGAGCCGGTGATCGCCAGGTCCGGGAAGTACGCCGGGACGGCCGCGTTCCGCCGCGAGGAGGCCATCGGCCGGGCGCTGTTCACCGGCCTCACCGACGCCCAGCAGAACCGCGCGGTCCTCGCCGACGAGCTGCCGCCCGACCTGTACGCCGGGGCTTTCCGCGACAACTGGGAGCTGGACTACGCGGGCTTGCCGCTCGGCGAGCTGACGGTGGAGCAGCGGGAGACCGCCGTCGACCTTCTGGGCCTCTACATCGGCCGCGCGGGCGAAGGCCATTCCGAGCTGCGCATGGCCGAGGTCCTCGGACACGAGACCTTCTTCGGGTGGGCCGGCGACCCCGGCGACGTCTTCTACTACCGCCTGCACAGCCCCGTGCTCCTCGTCGAGTTCGAGCACCAGTGGGGCGTGATGTTCGACAACGACGAGCCGATGCGGCACCACATCCACACCATCGTGCGCACCCCGAACGGCAACGACTACGGCGTGGACCTGCTGCGGCAGCACCACGAGCGCTTCCACAGGCACTGAGCGGCTCCACAGGCATTGAAGGGCATCGAATGAAACTGGTCATCGGACGTGACGACCTGGCGCGAGCCGCGGTCGAGGCCACCGGCGCCGAGCGGCTCGCCGTGAAGCCGGTGCACAGGGCGTCCAAGAGCTTCGTGAACGACCAGGCGGTGGACCTGGCCGAGCTGGCGATCGTGACGCTGCTCCAGACCGTCGCGCATGGCCGGCCGGTCGTGCTGCTGCCGGTCACCGCGCTGGGCCGCTTCCAGCACCAGACGCTGGTGACGATGGGGGAGCTGACGGTCGGCGACATCGAAGGACGCAGCGCGGGCGTCCGGTCCTGGAGCCAGACGACCGGCGTGTGGATGCGCGGCTTCCTGACCGAGCAGTACGGCATGGACCTGCGCAAGATCGACTGGACGACCTACGAGGGCGCCCACGTCGACGGCGCCGAGGACCCCGGCTTCGTGACGCGGGCGCCCGAGGGCGCCAAGCTCCAGGCCGACTTCCTGGAAGGACGCCTCGACTTCGGGATCATGGGCAACGAGCTCCCCGACGACGACCGGATCCGCACCGCGATCCCCGACGCGCACGAGGTCGCGGCCGAGTGGTCGCGGGCCAACGGCTTCGCCCCGGTCAACCACGTGCTCGCCGTGACCGAGCAGGCGGCGCGGGAGCACTCCGGTTCCGTGTGCGCGGCGTACGACGCGATGCGCAAGGCCGTCGAGTCCCTCCCGCGCGGCACCGAGCCCGTCGACATGAACCCCGTCGGCTTCGCGGCCATGCGCGGCGTGGTCTCGCGGGCGGCGGCGTACGCGCTGGAGCAGGGCGTGCTGCCGCGGCCGGTGGAGTTCGACGAGCTGGTGGACGCGTCCTGCGCCGCCCTCGGCGTGCCCCCGGCCCGGCTCGGCGGCTGACCTCCCCGTTGACTTTCTAGGAGTACTGCAATGGACAAGCTGACGGTCGCCTTCGGCGACTACCCCCACGCGACCGGCCTCGACGTGCCGGGCTACGAGGTCGAGCCGGTCGAGGTCCGCCCGATCATCGGCGCCTACCGGCGGATGATCCGGGACCTGGAGTTCGACGTGTGCGAGCTGGCGCCCGTGTCGTACCTCATGGCGGTGCAGGCCGGCGTTCCGCTCACCGCCGTCCCGGTGTTCCTCAACCGGCGGTTCCACCACGGCGACGTGCAGTGCGCCGCGAACAGCGGGATCCGCGTTCCGCGCGACCTGGAGGGCCGCCGCGTCGGCGTCCGGGCGTACACGGTCAGCACCGGCGTGTGGGTGCGCGGGATCCTCGCCGAGGAGTACGGGGTGAACGTCGGCGCGATCACCTGGGTGGTCGACGACGAGGACCACATCGAGGGCCGCGCTCCCGCCAACGTGGAGCGGGTCGCCGACGGCCGCTCGCTCGGCGAACTGCTGCGGGCCGGCGAGATCGACGCCGCGTTCTCCGGCAACGCCGGCACCGGACGCGCGGGCGCCCCCCGCGCAGGCTGGGCCGCCGCCGCCGAAACAGAGAGCAGACCGGACGGTCCCTACCCGTTGTTCGCCGACGCCGAGGCCCTAGGCGTGGACCACTACGTCCGCACCGGGATCTACCCCCTGCACTCGGTCGTGGCGCTGCGCACCGAACTCGTCGAGCGCGACCCCGAGCTGCCCACCAGGCTCTATGCGGCGCTGGCCGACGCGAAGCGGCGCCAGGTCGCCGCCGACCCCGGCTGGACCGCGCAGAAGCGCTTCGCCAAGCAGGCGGCCCGGATCGACGGCGACCCGGCTCCCTACGGCATCGCCCGCAACGAGCCGACCCTCGCCGCGCTCGTCCGCTACTCCCGCGAGCAGGGCCTGCTCGACGCCGACTTCCCCGCCGACCCGAAGGCGCTGTTCGCCGCCGGCGACTACCCGGACGCCTGACCCCCAAGGAGACATCACCGTGGACGTCGTCGACGCGCACTGCCACATCATCTCCGCCGACCCGGCCGCCTACCCCAGGGCGCCGCTCGGCGGGAAGCAGTCCGACTGGGCCGCGACCCGGCCGGTGACGGCCGAGGGCATGGTGGCCCGCATGGACGAGACCGGCATCGCCCAGTCCGTCCTCGTGCAAGCCACCACGAACTACGGCTACGACAACGCGTACGTGCTGGACAGCGCCCGCAAGGAGCCGGGGCGGTTCGTCGCGGTCGGCACCTTCGACCCGCTGCGGCCCGACGCGCCCGCGGCGCTGGCGGAGGCCGTCGGCGAGGGCGGGCTGTCCGGCGTGCGGCTGTTCACGACCGGCAGCACGATGCAGACCCAGGGCGAGTGGTTCGCCGCCCCCGAGTCGTACGCGTTCTGGAAGCGGGCCGAGGCGCTGGACGTGCCCGTCTGCCTCCAGATGCGGCTCGGCCCCGCGACTGCGCAGGCCGAGGAGGTCCTCGACCGGTTCCCCGGCGTCCGGGTGCTGCTCGACCACATCGGCTACCCCGACATCGCCGCGTCCCCGGCCAAGGCGGGGGAGGAGGTGGCCGCGCTGGCGCGGCACGAGCGCCTCCACCTGAAGCTGACGCACCGCAACCTGGAGCGGCTGCAGGACGTGGGGGAGCGGGCCGTCGAGTTCCTCGAACCGGTCGTCGCCGCGTTCGGTGCGGGCCGGATCGCGTGGGGGTCGAACTGCCCGGCCGCCGAGCAGCCGCTGCCGGAGCTGCTGGCGCTCGCCGAGGACGTCCTCGCGCCCCTGACCGAGCACGATCGGGCAGAGATCTTCGCCGGCACGGCGCGCCGCCTGTACCCCGCGCTCGGGAAGGCCGATCACTGATCCGGACGCGGGCTCCGAGTATGGGAGCGTCCCCTACTCGGGGCGGTATCGGGCCGGCGGCGGCCGGCAGGCGGAGATGAACGGGTGATCATGATGGACTCCAGCGAATACGACGACGTGGCCGAGCCGGGCCGCACCTCGCAGACCCGGCAGGACCAGGCGTACGAGGGCCTGCGCTCGCTGCTGCTGTCCGGCAGCATGGCGCCGGGGACGCGGCTCACCGAGGCCGACCTGACCAGGATGTTCAACGTCTCGCGCAGCACGATGCGGGCGGTGCTGGTCAGGCTGGTGCAGGAGGGCTTCGTCACCAGCGAGGTCAACCGCGGTGTGCGCACGCGCAGCTTCACCGTCGAGGAGGCCCTCGACATCCTCGAGGCGCGCGAGACGCTGGAGTCCGCGCTCGCCGGCAAGGCCGCCGAGCGGGCCACCGACGAGGAGATCGACGCGCTGCGCCGCATCCTCGACGAGATGGCGGACTGCAAGGCCCGCGGCGACCAGGCCGCCTACTCGCAGTGCAACCGCCGGTTCCACCAGCAGGTGAAGGAGGCGGCCCACCAGCAGACGCTGGCCCGGGCCTACGACACCCTGCTGTACCCGCTCGTCATGCGGCAGTACCGCAACCTGTCCGCGCGGCATCCGCGGGGCGGGTCGCTGGAGGAGCACCAGGCCATCCTCCTGGCGATCGTGACGCGCAACCCGGACGCGGCGGTCGCCGCGATGCGCCACCACGTGGCCTCCGCCCGGCGCGCCCTGCTGCTCCAGACCCGGGAATCGGCCTTGGAAACCACCACTGATCGGGAAACGACGTGATGCGACATCCGGTGGCGACCGAGTCGGGGCCGGTGGAGGGGATCCAGAGCCGGGACCGGTCGGTGACCGTCTTCCGCGGCATCCCCTACGCCGCCCCGCCGATCGGGGACCTGCGCTGGCGGCCGCCGCGGCCGGCCGAGCCGTGGGAGGGCGTCCGCAGGGCGCACGCCTTCGGCCCGGTCTGCCCGCAGCCGCCGAGCGGCGAGCTGGCCGGCCTCGACCTGCCGATGAGCGAGGACTGCCTCACCCTCAACGTGTGGACCGGCGCGGAGTCCCCCGAGGAGAGGCGCCCGGTGCTCGTGTGGGTGCACGGCGGCGGCTTCCGGCTCGGCACCGGCGCCGACCCCCGCCACGACGGCGTGAACCTCGCCCGCAAGGGCCTGGTCGTCGTCACGTTCAACTACCGGCTCGGCGCGTTCGGCTTCCTCGCCACCGCCGAGCTCAGCGAGGAGTCCGGGCACGGCGCGTCCGGCAACTACGGGCTGCTCGACTGCATCGCGGTCCTCAGGTGGGTGCGGAGCAACATCGCCGCGTTCGGCGGCGACCCGGACCGGGTGACGATCGCCGGCCAGTCGGCCGGCGCCGGGACGGTCAACTTCCTGGCGATGTCGCCGCCGGCCCGGGGCCTGTTCCAGCGCGCGATCGCGCAGAGCCACGCCCGCTACTCCCGCGACCCGGAGCTGCGCTACCTCTCGACGTCCTACCGGCTGCTGCACGACGCCGAGCAGGCGGGCGCCGCCTTCGCGAAGGAGCGCGGCACCGGGACGCCCGCCAAGCTGCGCGAACTGCCGTGGCAGAAGCTGATGGGCGGCGGGGCCGTCGACACGGCCGTGCACACCGGCAGCTCCGGCAAGCCGCCGCTGTTCCGCCCGGTGGTGGACGGCTGGGTGCTCCCCGCCGGCTACGACGAGACCTACGGCAGGGGACTGCAGAACGACGTCCACTACCTCGCCGGCAACAACCTCGACGAGAGCGGCGCCGTGCCCGACGACATGTTCGCGGCGTACCGCTCGGAGAGCAAGCGGAGCCGCCGCCCGGGGATGCCGGCGGTGCACGTGACCTTGGACGCCTTCGTCGCGGCGGCGCACGAGAAGTTCGGCCCGCTGGCGGAGGAGTTCCTCGCGCTCTACCCGGCCGCGACCGACCAGGAGGCCGCGCGGGCCAGCAGCGCGGCGATCCGCGACAACGCCCGCATATCGACCTGGCTGTGGGCGGCGGACTGGTCGCGGCACGCGACCCGGCCCGTCCGCACCTACTTCTGGACGCACCGGTCCGCCGCCCCCGGCCGCGACTACCGGCGCGCCTCCCACGGCTCCGAGATCGACTTCGTCTTCGGCAACCTCGCCCCCGAGGACCCCGGGTGGACCGCCGAGGACCGGGAGATCGCGGACACGATGTCCACCTACTGGGCCAACTTCGTCGCCTCGGGCGACCCGAACGGCCCCGGGGTTCCGCACTGGCCGGCCTGCACGCCGGACTCGGAGGCGGTGATGGAGGTCGGCGGCGGGTTCGGGCCGATCCCGATCGCCGAACCGTCCAGGCTCGCGTTCTGGAAGCGCTTCTTCCAGACCCGGGACGCCTGGTGAGACGCCTGGTGGCCGGAGACCGCCGGCCCGGCGCGGCGACCGGAACCGACCGGAACGACCGGACCAACCAGTACCTGCAGTATCGCTGCCGGACACGGTAGAGGAGGAGCGGACCATGGTAACCGCGACCAGAAGTGCGGAACGCGCGACCGAGGCGGAGACGGAGCCCGGGCGGCGGGGCGAACGGTGGCGGGGCACGGCCACCGTGGTGCTGCTGCGGGTCGCCGTGATCGCCGTCGCCGGCGTCCTCTGGCAGGTGCTGAGCGGGCCCGTCCTGCCGGAGTACGCCGTCAGCAAGCCGACGGACGTCGTCGACGCCCTGTGGACGTTCCTGCAGTCCGCGCAGGGCTGGACCGACATCAGGACGACGTCGATCGAGATCCTCGCCGGCTTCGGCATCGGGGTGGCGCTCGGAACGGTGGCGGGCCTGGTGCTCGGCTCCTTCCGCCTCGCCGGGCAGGTCCTGGAGCCGCTGATCGCCGCGATCAACGGCATTCCCAAGATCGCGCTCGCCCCCCTGTTCCTGCTGTTCTTCGGCATCGGGATCTGGTCCAAGATCGCCATCGCGGTCACCGGCGTGGCGTTCGTCGTCTTCTACAACATCTATCTCGGCCTGCGGCTGCGGGAGCGTGAGCTCGTCGAGGTCGTCCAGGTGATGGGCGGCCGCAGGCACCACGTGCTCAGCTACGTCACCGTCCCCACGCTGGCGGCGCCGTTCTTCGCGGCGCTGAAGACCAGCGGGCCGCTCGCCATCCTCGGCGTCATCGGCGCCGAGTTCATCGCGTCCGCGGAAGGGGTCGGCCACGAGCTGTTCGTGGCCGCCAGCAACCTGGACGCGCCGAACGAGTTCGCCGGCCTCATCGTCCTCGTGGTCATGACGCTCATCCTCAACGGGATCCTGAGCTGGCTGGACGCGTACGCCCTGAAGAAGCTCGGCCTCGCCGGCCGCCGTCGCGGACGCAAGGGCTGAGGCCCGCTCCCCGCGGACGGGCTGTCCCCGACCGGCCCGCTCGCACCCACCCCACCATCACCTTGCGCGGCCCGCGGGCCGCGGCTGGGAGTCTCGTCATGCCCGAATCACACCCCACCCGCCGGACCGTCCTGGGCGCGGTGGCGGCGACCGCCGCGGCGCCCCTGCTGGCCGGCGTCCCGGCCGCCCGGGCCGCCGCCCGCCGCGGCGACCTGCTGTTCGTCAGCCCATGGAAGGGCACCCAGATCTACGGCGCCCGCTTCGACGCGGACGGCGGCGCCCTGACCTCGCTCGGCCCGGTCGGCGACGCCCCGTCCAACTGGACCGCGCCGCACCCGGCCAGGCCCCTGCTGTACGTCGGCAGCAGCGAGGACGGCGGCATCGTCTACACCTACGCGATCGACCGGACGACCGGCGCCCTGACCCGGACCGGCACCGCCGTCCGCACCGACGAGGGCGGCACGGCCGGCGGCGGCATCTCCTACCTCGGCGTGGACCGGCCGTCGCAGGCGCTGCTCGTCGCCAACTTCGAGGCCGGCCTGGCCGCCTCGCTGCCGCTGCCCAAGGGCGTGCCGGGACCGCCGGTCTCGGTGGTCAGGGACACCGGCAGCGGACCGAACCCCCGCCAGAACGGCCCCCACGTCCACCACGTGACGATCGACCCGAGCGGACGCCGCGCCCTGGTGGCCGACTTCGGCGCCGACCGGGTCTTCGTCCACGGCTTCGACCGCTCCACGGGCGCCATCACCCCGGGCACCGGGTCGTACGCGTCCGCCCCGGGTTCCGGCCCGCGCCGCGTCCTGTTCCACCCCCGCGGCCGGACGGCGTACGTCCTGAACGAGCTGTCGGGCGACCTGGAGACCCTCGACTGGCGCAACGGCACCCTGACGCCGCGGCAGCGCCTGGCGCTCGACTCCGACGCCTTCACCGGAACCAGGAGCGGCGCCGAGCTCGCCCTGAGCGGAGACGGCCGCTTCGTATACGCCTCCAGCCGGGGCGAGAACGTCCTGGTGGTGTTCGCCGCCGACGAGCGGACCGGCCTGCTGAGGCTCGTCCAGCGCATTCCCAGCGGTGGACTGAAACCGTGGAGCCTCACCCTCCACCGCAGCGGCCGCTGGCTCATCGCCGCCAACCAGGCGAGCGGCACCGTCACGGTCTTCGCCGTGGACCGCCGGACGGGCGCCCTCACCGCCGTCGGCGACCCGGTCGCCTTCCCCGCGCCCGCATGCCTCACCTTCCTTGACCGATGACCCGTGCGACGACCGCCGCGGAGGGAGCCGCCGCACCGACCACGGGCGGACCGGCCGCGGCCGCCCGGGCCTCCCCCGAGCCGCGCGACCCACCACCTGAAGAACGCCGCTTCCCACCCCCGACCCTGGTGACAGGAGACCTCATGGCACACCGCAACACACTTCCCGGCTCCGTCGGCGGCACGTCCCTCACCCGCCGCCCCGTGCGCGTCCTCGCGCCGGCGGCCGCTCTGGTCCTCGGCTCGGCGCTGCTGAGCGCGTGCGGCGGCTCCTCCGACTCGGACGGGCTGACCTCGGTCACGGTCGGCAGCAACGGCAACATCTTCGACATGCCGCTGAAGCTGGCGGACTCCGCCGGCTACTTCCGCAAGCAGGGCCTCAAGGTCAAGTTCGTCACCACGACCGCGTCCACCGGGACCTCGGCGCTCCAGTCGGGTTCCGTCCAGTTCCTCAACAACAGCCCCACCGGCTTCACCTCCGCTCTCGCCAAGAAGGTCCCGGAGGTCGCGATCGCGGTGTCCGGCCTCGGGAACCCGCTCGGCCTCGTCGTCAGCAAGAAGTTCGCCGCCGCGCACAAGCTGACCGCGGAGACCCCGGCGGCGCAGGTGGCCCAGGCCCTGTCCGACTCGAAGGGCGGTGTCAGCTCCGCCAACACCAAGGCCGAGGCCGGCCTGTTCCTCAAGGCGAACGGCGTCGACCCCGGCAAGGTGAAGTGGGTGACGCTGCCGAGCGCGTCCGCGGACAAGGCCGCGCTCAGCAGCGGCCAGATCGACTGGTTCATCACCTCCGAGCCGATCCCGCTCCAGGTCCAGAACGAGGGCGACGGCATCGTGGTGGCCGACCCGAAGAAGGCCCCCATGTGGGCCGCCGCGCAGGCCGGCTACGGAGAGGTCGTCGTGGCGACCAAGAGCTACCTGTCGGGGCACGCCGGCGCGGCCAAGAAGTTCGTCGCGGCCGTCCAGGAGGCGAACAACTACCTGGCCACCCACCAGGGCGACCCCACGGTGATGGACGTGGCGAGGAAGGTGCAGCAAGGCGTCCCGGACGAGGTGCTGAAGAGCAGCGTCGCGCTGGTCGAGTGGCCGAAGAGCGGCTCGATGGACGCCGCAGGGTGGACCAAGACCCTCGCCTTCGTCAACTCGCTGGGGGCGCTGCCCAAGGGGGCGGAGGTCTCCTCGGAGAACTGGACCAACAAGTACCTGCCGGCCGGCGGCCAGTCGTGACATGAGCGGCGGCAGGAAAAGGCCCGATCGCGCTTGCCGCGTCCCCCGCCTTTGGCGTTTCGATTTTGCCTGACGGCCGCATCGGGTGCGGCGGATTCCCGGTGCGGCACGTGCGTACGTCGACGGAAATCTCGGGGGAGAAGCGAAAGGAAATGGTAGAGCGATGGAAACCAGCATGAGGCGCAGGACGTTCCTGGCGGCCGGTGCGGCGACGGTCGGCGCCACTCTGCTGCCCAAGCCCTTCTCCGTGGCGGCGGCCGCGGCAGGCAAGAAGGGCGTGATGCTGATGAACCGGATCGGGCCGTCATCGTCGGACCTCTACATCGCCGACAGCGACGGCGCGAACGAGCGCGAACTGCTGGCGACCGCGGGCTACGACTACAACGCCGGCATCTCCGCCGACGGCCGGTCGGTCGTCTTCACCTCGGAACGGACCGGCGACGGCAATTCCTGCCTCTACCGGGCCCGTATCGACGGCACGCGGATCCAGCCCCTGGTGGTCAACGCGGCCATGAACGACTCCGGCGTCCTGTCACCCGACGGAACCAAACTGGCGTTCGTCTCCACCCGCGGCGACCACAAGGCCCACATCTGGGTGATGGATCTGCGCACCAACGCGCTGCGCTGCCTGACCAACGGCTCCGCGGTCGCCGGCGACCCCGCCCTCCCCGACGGCCACTTCCGCCCTTCCTGGTCGCCCGACGGCCGGTGGATCGCCTTCTCCAGCGACCGCGACACGGCGTGGCGAGGGCATGACGACGGCCGCGGCTGGGAGCACACGCAGGAGCTCGGCGTCTACATCATCCGCCCCGACGGCAGCGGGTTCCGGCAGGTCGCGTCCAGGGCGGGCTACTGCCTCGGCTCGCCGAAGTGGTCGCCGGACGGCGGCCGGATCGTCTTCTACGAGATCACGACCGAGGGCACCTGGCTCGCGCACCGCCCGGAGGGCATCGGGAAGGTCGAGTCGCAGATCGTCTCGGTCGACGTCGCGACCGGCGCCCGCGTCGAGCACACCTCCGGGCCCAACCTGAAGGTCTCGCCCCAGTACGTGAGCGCCACCGAGATCGGCTACCTCGTCAAGGGCGGGGCCGACGAGGGCCTGGCCTACACCGGCGGGTCCCTGCCGGCGGTCAAGCGGGCGCTGCGCTCACCGGTCTGGACGCCGGACGGGAAATCGGTGATCTACCAGAAGGTCGGCTTCACCCCGCGTCCGATCGACACGCCGCTCTACAGCTGGGACTCCAACTGGGAGTACCGGCACTGCGACGTGTTCCCCGTCCTGTCGAGGCAGGGCCGCCTCGCGATCACCGAGAAGCAGCTCGGCAACTCCTCGATCGTCACCCTGCGCCCCGACGGCACGGACCGGCGGGTCGTCTTCGACAACGCGACCAGCGGCCTCGACCCGGTCCTGATCGCCAAAGGGCTGGCCGGCGCGTTCCGTCCCGCGTGGTCGCCGGACGGCGAATGGATCGCCTTCGGCCTGGGCGGCTGGTTCCAGGAACGCGCGGAGATGACGGCCGTGGTCGCGCGGGTGCGCAGCGACGGCTCGACCTGGGAGAAGCTCACCGACGGCTCGGCCAACGCTGGCTTCCCGAGCTACTCGTCCGACGGCAACGAGATCGTCTACCGCGTGTGGGGCGCGGACGACAAGGGCCTCCGCATCCTCAACCTGACGACGGGAGCGACGCGCGTCCTCACCAACGAGTTCGACAACCTGCCCGACTGGTCCCCGGACGGCAAGCTCATCCTCTTCACCCGCAAGACGAGCGCGACCAATTTCGACGTGTGCACCATCCGCCCCGACGGAACCGGCCTGCGCGTCCTCACCAGCAGCGGCGCCAACGACGGCCACGCCGTCTGGAACTACGACGGCCGCATCCTCTACAACAGCGGCATGTACGGCTTCCGGCAGGAAGCGGCGCTGTACGACAACACCTTCCAGCCCTACGGCCAGATCTTCAGCATGAAGGCGGACGGCTCCGACAAGAAGCTGCTGACCGACAGCCAGTGGGAGGACTCGATGCCGCTCTACCTCACGCAGGACGTCCTTTCCCAGTGACCTGAGAAGCCGACCGGCCCTGCGGTGTTCAGCGGGTGCGGGCGGCGGGGACGACCTCGCCGACCGCACCCGAAGGGTCCAGCCGGATGACGGTGGGGCCGCGTTCGCACTCCCAGGTGGTGACGTTCGCGAAGGCCGTCCCGTCGCGGTGCCAGAGGCCGCCGTCCTGGTGGATGTGGCCGAACACATGGAGTTTGGGGCGAACCTGCCGCACCCGTGCCAGGAGGTCCGCGCAGCCGTGGCGGCCCGGCAGGGCACCGGCGTCACCGATGCCCAGCGGGGGGCCGTGCGTGACCAGGACGTCGACCTGGTCGGGAATCACGGACCATTTCTCGGCCAGAGAGCGGCCGCGGGGAAGGTTGAAGGCCCAGTCGTTGAACTCCGGCTGCCAGGGGCTGCCCCAGAACGTGACGCCGTCGATCGCGGTTCCGCTGTCCTGCAGGTAGCGGACGCCGCGCTCGGCCAGGACGGCGCGGGCCTGATCGGGCCGGTCCTCGAGCATCCGGTCGTGATTGCCCGCGACGACGATTTTCGTTCGGTGGGGGAGGGCGTGCAGCCAGTCGGCGGCGTCCTGGAGTTCCCGGAGGTCCTCGCCGCGCCGGCACAGGTCGCCCGCATGGACGAAGACGTCCCCGTCAGGGACGGCGAGTTCGTGATGAAAGGTGTGCGTGTCGGCGACGGCGACGATTCGCATCCGAAAAGCGTACCGGCACCCCCACGGCGTCAGATGGCACCGGCTCCGGCCGCCGCCACAGGCGTTGACGTCAGAAGCCCCGGTAGGTGCCGTCGGCGTCGACCGATTCGGCGAATTCGTCGAAGTCCATGTTGTAGAGCGAGAGGTTGTTCTCGATCGACCAGAACTCGGCGGTGACGACCCGGATCCGCCCCGGGGGCTCGCCCTCGAGGTCGATGACGAGCAGGGGCATCTCCGGAGAGGTCAGCGTGATCCCGTCCGCCAAGGCCAGAAGACGGTGCCCGCTGTTCTCCGAGACGAGCGGCAGAATCTCCTGCGCACCCAGACCCTGGTAGGCGCGGTCGTCGATGAAGACCGCCTCGGCGGTGAAACCCTCCTCGTTCGGCGTTCGGACGGCCGTTCGCAGAGCCTCCCAGGCATCCTGGTCGGAGAAGTCGGTGCGGATCAGCAGCGTGCTCTGAGAAGAGGGCAGCATCGGTGGTTTCCCTTCCCTGCGGCTTTGCCATCGGGGGCCGTCAGATCGCCGGGGCCGGCGGCCATTGCGAAGTCACGGTAGGGCTCGGCACTGACGCTTCGAGTCCGTCGACCGGGCCGTCGCGTTCCCCGACCGGCCGGCAGCGAACCGGACGGCCGGTCGGGGAGCCGTTAATGGACCTGCTGGACCGGGGTATTGGGTGACCATGGGGGACACGGCAGGCGAAGAGGCCGAGCTCGGAACGGATGCGGTGGCGCGCCGGCTGGGGGTGGCGGTCTCCACCCTGGACACTTGGGACCGCCGGTACGGTGTCGGGCCGACGGGCGGCGGTCCCGCCGGGGACCGGCGCTACACCTCCGCCGACGTCGCCCGAGTCGAGACGATGCAGCGGCTCCTCCTCGCCGGGACGCAACCGGCCGACGCCGCGGTGGCCGCCCTGGACACGCCGTCCGACGAGCCCGCGGCGCCGCACGCCCACGATGCCGACGGCGACCGCATCCCTCTCGACGCCCCGGCCGCCGAGCACGACGCCTCACGAGCGGAGCAGGTCAGGGAGCTGGCGCGCGCGGCGATGGCGCTGGACGAACTCGCGATGACCGACGCCGTGCGCTCCGCTCTGCGGCACGGGGGCGTCGCGGCGGCGTGGGATCAGGTGCTGGTGCCGGTGCTCGTCGGAATCGGGCGCAAGCACGCGGCCACCGGCAGATATGTCGAGGTGGAGCACCTGCTGTCGGCGGTGGTGTCGCGCTCCCTGGTGGCGGTGGCGCCGCCCGAGGCCGTGTTCCCGGGCCGGCAGGGCCGCAGGCCCGTGCTGCTGGCGTGCGCTCCGGAGGAGCAGCACAGCCTGCCGCTCCTCGCACTGGCCGCCGCGCTGGCGGAGGCCGGCGCGGCGAGGCTCATGCTGGGCGCGCGGGTACCGGCGCCGGCCCTGGCGGCCGCGATCGAGCGGGCCGCGGCGCACTCGGTGTTCGTCTGGTCGCAGACCTCCGAGACCGGCGACCCGTCCTGGCTCGCCGACCTGCCCGTCACGCGTCCCGCCCTGCGGATCGTGGTCGGCGGGCCCGGCTGGGACGGCGAACGCCTCCCGCCCGAGGTGACTTTCGCAACGTCCGTCTCCACAGCGCTGGACGCACTCCGCGTGATCCCTCAGCTCTGACACCAGAAGCCATCAGGAGCGACCTCGCTCGCCGCCGGCGAGCTTCCGGCGTAGCGGCTCCAGCGTGCCGGGCAGCAGCTTCGGGATGCCACCTCTGCTCATGTGAGCCTTTCATCCTCGGGTGACCTGGTAGTTCCATTGGTCCGCTCCCTTCCTGACGGCCCGACCGAGACGCCCATCCTTTAAAGGCGACAAGGGGCAAGGGCGGTCGGCTACCGTGACATCAGAGGCCAGAATCGCTGGCTATTCGTGCTTCCGGGGTGTGTCATGAACCAGGCAATGCCACCCGCCGACGGCATGCACAACGACTTTTCCGGCACCGCTGACGCTAGCGTGCAAGCCCGCGACATTCACGGCGGTGTACATGTTCACCGGGAATGCGTCCGCCTGCCCCTTGCTCTACGTATCGTCGCCGAACGCGCCACCCAACCATGCACTACGGCCCCTCAGCACGTTCGTCGAGGAGCTGACCGACCAGCAAACCCGGCTCGACGCACTGGCCATGGACGATGACGAGGAAACCACCGCAGTACGGGCGGTCTTCTCCTGGTGGAGTGAACGGTACCGCTGGTGAAGTTCGTCGGCGGTGTAGGGGCGCCAGCCGCCGAAGTTGCCGTAGACGGCGTTGATGTCCTGAGTGGAGACCGGTGACAACGCCGGTGGCACGGGCGAGCCCAGGGGCAACGCGGCCGCGGGGAAGCGCACGCCGCCGACAGGGAAGGCGTCGGCGTCCACTTGGGGCACTGACACTTTCCGGCCGGGCAGGCCGTTCAGCAGGGCCGGATCGGCCGGTTCCGCGCCGGCGGTGAGCAGCTGCTCCCTGGGCATCGGCTCCGGGCGGCCGTTGACGCCGATGTGGTGCTCAAGCACGGTGAGCAGCGGAACTACCACTACGACGGCCGCACCCACCTCAAGGTCGGCAACACCGAACGCCTCGCCCAAATGATCAGCCGATACATCGACTGCGACCTACGCCGCATCCTGCTCGCCTACCCCTACTCCGACGACTACGAACAGACCGTCCAACGCAACGTCCGCGAGCAGGACTCCGACGCACGCCCGGCCATCGCCAGCCCTCTACCTGAAGTCGATCACTATGACACCGTGCTTCTGGGCAGCCCCATCTGGAAAACGTCCGCGCACCCATGATCATGACGACCTTCACCGACGCCTGAACCTGCGCGGGAAGACCGTCGTCCCGTTCACCACCCAGGTCATGAGCGGACTCGGCACCGCCCCAAGCGACTACGCCGCCTCATGCCCCGGCGTCGCCATCGACCACGGCCTCGCCGTCCGAGGCGAAGAGGTCGACAAAGCCGACACCGACGTCCAGGCGTGGCTTGCGCGCCTCGGCCTGGTCGCCTCACCGTTCAGATCCAGCAATTGAGGAAGCGGCTGGCAGCGGTAGTTGGTCCTGAGCAAGCCCTTCATCGTCAGACCGGCGTCGCGGTGGGATTGGCGTCGTGATCGCGGAGCACGCGCATCACGGTGGCGGGTGAGGAGTGCCTGCCCCTACACGTCGCCCTACCGGGGCGCATAGGCTGCTGACTGCTGGAGGTAAGGATGATGGACCCGCGACGCATCGCGCTCAACCGGCGGCACAGCCAGGAGATGGGTTCGCTGTTCGCAAGATTCCTCGACGCCCATCCCGATGTCGAGTCCGAAGTTCACTCAGCGCAGATGACCGACGAGCAAGATGCCGCGTGGACGAAGTTCAGTGGTGAACTCCTTCGTCGTCATCAGGCCGAGCGCTCGGCTCTTGCCAGCGTAATCGAGGCCGAACAGCGCCAACGCGAGGTCCGTGATTGAACCCGGACTCCACCGGGTTCGGTGAAGTCCTTGATGTACCCCGGGTTCGGTGATGTCACGAGGTGCTGGATCTGGTCAAGGTGGGACGTCCGGTCCGGCAGGCGGCTGAGGACCTGCGGATGCCCAGCCAGACCGTTTATGCCTGGCTGCGCCAAGACCGCATCGACGCAGGCCTTGGAACCAGGCCTGACCTCGGCCGAACACGCCGAGATGGTCGCCGCCCGGCGGCGGATCGCGCAGTTGGAGACCGCGTCGAAAGGCGAGAGGAAGTCGCAGGCGCCAGCCGGCGTTATCGTTTCCCCTCGCGAAACGGAGACGCGCCGGTCGCCGCTGCACCGTATCTCCGTGCAGTGCGACCGGCGCGACGCGTGTGCACCGCGGACTTCGGCCTCCTGAGATATCCCGACGGGTTACGGCCTGCGGAAGGCGTTACTCGCGGGCGCCGCCAACCTCGTTCCCGCCCTTGGGGTCTGTCAGCACGGACGCGACCGGCGGGGCGGGCGTCGGCTGCGGTGGAGCATGCGGAGCGCGCCGCCGGATGCCCAGTGCGACGAGCGCGCCGAGCAGGGCGAAGCCGGCGCCGACCAGTAGTCCGGCCTTCGCGCCGCTCACCGCGGCGGACGGGTCGTCCAGCCTTCCCCTCGCCGCGAACGCCGCCGTCGCGATGGCCGCGCCGAACGCGCTCCCGAAGCGCTGCAGGCTGCCGTTGATGCCGGACCCCCGGCCCATGTCGGCGGGCGGTACGGAGTTCAGCGCCGCGGTGGGCGTCGTCATCAGCGCCATCGAGAGGCCGACGCCGGTGAGCAGCATCGGTGCGACCAGTTCCCAGTAGGGCACGGTCCGGGTGGCGGCCAGCGCCAGCCAGGCAAGGCCCGCGCCCTCCGTGAGCAGGCCGGTCACGATCAGCCGACGCTGGCCTATCTTGTCGGACAGCGAACCGGCGATCGGTGCTATGAAGAATGGCATCGCCATCATCGGCAGGAATCGCACTCCGGAGGCGAACGGCGCCGTGGCGCGGCCGGACTGGAAGTACACGGAAACGTAGATGCTGCCCGCGTACAGTGCACCGGACATCAGGAACGCGGTCGTGTTGGCGGCGCTGAACGACATGTTGCGGAATAGCCGCAACGGCACCATCGGCTCCGGGGCCACCCGCTCCCAGGCGACGAAGCCGGCGATCAGCGCCGAGCCCACCGCCAGGCCGCCGATCACTTGGGGGTCGCTCCAGCCCAGGTCGTCGCCGCGGACCATGGACCAGATCGTCACCACGGCGCCGACGGTCACCAGCAGGACGCCGGGCAGATCCAGTCTCCGTCCCGGGCCGTGGCTCTCCGCGATCCGCCGCGGGACCAGAGCCAGCAAGACCAGGCCGATCGGCACGTTGATCCAGAAGACCCAGTGCCAGTTCAGGTTCTGCGTCATCGCGCCGCCGATCAGCGGCCCGAGGGCCACTGCCAGGCCGCCGATGCCACCCCAGATGCCGATGATCGAGCCGCGGCGCTCTGCCGGGAACACGCCGACAAGGATGGTCAGGCTAAGCGGGAGGATGATCGAGGCACCCACGCCCTGCACCGCTCGGCCGGCGATGAGGACGGCCATGTTCGGGGCGACGGCGCATAGTGCGGAGGAGGCGGTGAACACCGCCAGTCCGATGGAGAACAGTCGTCGCCGTCCCTTCAGGTCGGCGATCGCCGCCGCCGTGATCATTCCGGCGGCCCAGGTGATCGCGTAGGCATTGACGGTCCATTGGAGGGTGGACGCACTGGTGTTCAGGTCGTGGCCGATGTCCGGGAGCGCGGTGATGACGATCAGCCCGTCCAGCGCGCACATGCTGTACGCCATGACGGTCAGCGCCAGCGTCCAGCCCTGTGGGTCCGTCAGGGACTTGCCGGCGCCGGAGCGGCGTGTCGGTGGGGAGTCTTCGAGTTCCATGGCGAGACCTCCGAGAGGATTCCGCGGCCGCCCTCGGCGGCCCCTTCATCCGTCCCACGTGCGAGGGTCGCCGGATTCGACAGGGGCCGGGGAAGTTTTCGGGGTGGCAAGGACGACCTGGTCCTCCGGTGGGTCCGTCTCAGGACGGGACGGATCATCGCACCTGGGACGGGCGTTCGCGCCGAGACGGCGCGAGAGCTCGCTGCGCAGCGCCTCGTTCTGCGTCGCCTCCACGGCACGCGCTAGCGAGGCGGCGGCCTCCTCGGCGGCACCTGCGCGCCGCAGCAGGTCGGCGTGCGCGGCGTGCAGGGGCGCGTAGGCGGTCAGCGCGTCGGAGGCGAGTACCCGATTGAGGATGGACAGCCCGGCCTGGGGCCCGTAGGCCATGCCCACGGCCACTGCACGGTTCACCTCGATCACCGGGGACGGGGAGACCCGGGCGAGTTCGCCGTACAGCGCGGCGATTCGGGTCCAGTCGGTCCGTGCGAAGTTCGGGGCCTTGGCGTGCACCGCCGCGATGGCGGCTTGAAGACGGTAGGGCCCAGGGGGAAGCGGATCCGGGACGTTCTCGACGAGACCGATCCCCTCGGCGATCATTTCGTGGCGCCAGGTTGCACGGTCCTGCTCGGCGAGCGGGATCGGTCGCTCCTGAGCGTCCTGCCGTCCGGGGGACCGGGCGTGATGCAGCAGCATCAGGGCGAGCAGGCCGCGATTCTCCGGGTCCTTCGGGACCAGTCGGCAGAGAAGGCGGCTGAGTCGGATCGCCTCGTCGCACAGCTCGGCGCGGACCAGTTGCCGGCCCCGCGTCGCCGAGTAACCCTCGGTGAAGACCAGGTACACGACCCGCCGCACGCTGGCGAGCCTGCCGACGAGTTCGTCCGGGCCGGGCACGCCGAAGCCGATGCCGGCCGCACGGATCTTCCGTTTCGCCCGCACAAGGCGCTGAGCGAGGGTCGGCTCAGACAGCAGGAAGGCGCGGGAGATCTCAGCGGTCGACAGACCCGCGACGTAGCGCAGGGTCAACGCCACCTGTACCTCGAGCGCCAGCGCCGGATGGCAGCACATGAAGATCAGGCACAGCTGATCGTCCTCTGAGACCAGGGCGTCGTCGCCGGCCTCGGCGATCTCGGCTGCGTCGATGCTCTCCCCGGACCCGGCCATCCGCCACAGGTCTTCTGCGTAGCGCGCCGCGACGCCCTCCTTGCGGAGGTGGTCCAGCGCCTTACGCCACGCGGTCACCATGAGCCAGCCGCCGGGCCGCGGCGGCACGCCCTCGCGCGGCCACAGTTCCGCGGCCTTGGCGAAGGCGTCTTGGGCCGCGTCCTCGGCCAGTTGCAGGTCGTTGAGGCGCCGCGTCAGCGTGGCGACGACCGCGGGCCATTGCTCGTGGAAGAGGCGGTCCAGGTTCGGCGTACTCATATCGGAGGTGCCCGGTTCTTCAGGGTGCCAGCGGATGCGGCTGACGTGTGTCGTCGGTCTTTCAGCGGTCTGATCTCTGCCGCACCGCGGTCCGTGATCGGCGTCCGCGATGCCCACCGGATCGCTGTGTCCAGGCTAGGAGTATCGATCAGGCCGGTGTGTCAGCCGGTCTTTCAGCGGTCTGATCTCCACCGAGCCGCGGTCCGTGATCGGCATCCGCGATGCCCACCGGATCGCGGTGTCCAAGTCAGGGGTATCGATCAGATAGAAGCCGAGAAGGTGCTCTGTCGTCTCGGCGAAGGGGCCGTCGGTCAGCAGGGTCTCGCCGGCCGAAGTGCGCACCGTCGTGGCCGTCTCGACGCTGTCGAGACCCTGCGCCGTGACGAAGACGCCGGCCTCCCGGGTGGCCTCGAAATACGCTTCCCACTCCGGTCGAGAGCCATCGGGCTCGGCGTCTTCGTCCGCCGTTCCATAAAGGAGGAGGGCGTATCTCATTTGCAGGCCTCCAAGTCGAGTTCTTCTGGTCGTAGGACACGTCAACGTAGCGGGCAGGCTTGCCGATGGTGTCGGAGATTTTGCGGGTGGCCTGGTCATGGTGCGGGCCTTGGGGTCGGTCATAGGGTGGATCTGGCCTTCATGGCCAGGTGTGGCGAGCACCTTGTAGGCCACTTTGTCGATCTCGACGCCCGGCAGATCCCGCAGGATCTCGGCTTTTGTCGGCTCCCGTGCGAGCGCGCGGGTCGACCGCCTGTTCGGCGTGAACTCGCGCACGACCGTCGACTCGGGCCGCCCGTTCGCTCCTGTGATGAGGATCGTCGTTCGCTCTTTCTGCTGAGGATGCCACGAAGATTACAATCCGATACTTCAAAGTACAACATCCGTACCTGGGTCGTCCGAGAACCGTCGGCGACGCTCAGCCGCTGGGCCGGACTCGACCCAACGCTCCAGGTCGGGGTGCTCGCCCATCCCGGTCGCCTTGGCCACGTCGATCGCCGCGGCCCAGCCACGATCTGTTCGTGCGAGGATCCTCGACATCCTCCGGCTCGCGCATACGTCGAACTTCGTCGCCTTGGCCTGTCAGGTAGGGCATGCCGACTGGAGTCGCGGATGTTGGTCACGGCCTTGTGAGGCACGTCACACTTCCACCTCGGATAGATGAGTCCTGGGTTGAAACTCGGTCTATATCCATGTGGGTGCGCAGTCGCATCGAGCTCATCCCTGGCAGGACGATGTTGCCGATACGAAAAAGAATGTCCGTGGCGGCCGTCCCTGTGTCCTATTCGAGCAATGGAAGGAAGAACGGGCATGATCTTGGTTACGGGAGCAACTGGCGAAAGTGGCGCGGCCGTCATCGGAGAGTTCGTGCGCCGCCAGTTGCCGGTGCGTGCGCTGGTGCGAGACCATGCGAGGGTAGGTGGCGATGTGCCGGCGAACGTCGAAGTCGTCGAGGGCGACATGGCGGATTCGGAGACGCTTGGCGATGCGCTCGCGGGCGTCCAGAAGGTTCTGCTGATCTCTACTGCTGATCCGGATCTGGTGCGGACGCAATCCTCGTTTATTGATTCCGCCGTTAATGCTGGAGTCCGCCACATCGTCAAGTTCTCGGGCATGGGGTGCTGGAATGACGCCGAATTTCGATTCGCCCGGATGCATGCCGAGGTCGAGGAGTATCTGGAGAAGTCAGGGGCGGCGTGGACGCATCTTCGTCCCAGCACGTTCATGAGTGACTATTTTCGCGAGGCTCACGCCATCAGTGCCGAAGGTGTACTGGCCTTGCCGATGGGCGATGCACGGATCGCGCCGGTGGATACCGAGGACATCGCGAAGGTCGCGGTGTCGCTTCTGCACAGTGGTGGTCACGAGGGCAAACGGTATGAGATGACCGGCCCGGAAGCGCTGACCGTCGACCAGGTGGCCGCGACGATCTCGCTGGCGGCCGGCAAGTCCGTTCGCTATGTCGACATCGATCCCGCCGAGAAGACCAGGGCGATGCTCGATGCCGGGGTTCCCGCCTACTTCGCAGACGCCATGGAGGAGCTGTTCAGCCAGCGCCGCCGGGGGGCCGACGAGTCCCGGGTGAACCTGAGCACCCACCGGAAGTTCGGCGTGAGGCCGACCACGTTCGCCGAGTTCGCCCGCCGCAACGCAAGTGTGTTCCGCGGCGAGAAGACGGCTTCCAATCCGTCGAAGTTCGGCTGGCGATCCTAGTCTCATGTTTGGAAGGTCTTCAACATCGGGTGCTGCAAACTCGACGGTTGTCGCACCCGGATGACTCGAGCGGTGGCTGGGACGAGGCCATCGACGATTGCGACTCCGTCGCTTGAGGTCTCTTTCCAAAAATGGCCACAGCCGTGGACCGGTCATGTGAGCTGTTGGCAGGTGAAGGAACGTGTACGGCGTGTTGTGTGAAGTGGAGAGGCGGCACTAATGCGGTATGACGAAGAGTTCGCCCGCCTGGCAGATCCCTTCCGTCCGGAGCTGCTCGTCCACTGCTACCGCATGCTCGGGTCGATGCACGATGCCGAGGACCTGGTCCAGGAAACCTACCTGCGGGCTTGGCGGTCTTACGGCAGTTTCGAGGGACGTTCCTCGCTGCGCTTCTGGCTCTACCGGATCGCGACCAGCGCGTGCCTGACCGCGCTGGGGCACAGAAGCCGCCGTCTGCTGCCGTCCGGCCTGGGTGCGGCGAGCGACGACCCGGACGAACCCCTGGCCCTCGCCCCGGGCACCGATTGGGTGTGGCCGTTGCCCGGGCGGGGCGTCGATCCGATGGCGGCAGACCCGGCGGCGATCATCGCCTCCCGGGGCAGTGTCCGGCTCGCGCTGATCGCCGCGTTGCAGCACCTCCCCTCCCGGCAGAGGGCGGTGCTGATCCTGCGTGACGTGCTGGCCTGGCGCGCGGTCGAGGTCGCCGATCTGCTCGGCATGTCGACGGCATCGGTCAACAGCGCGCTGCAGCGCGCCCGAGCGCGCCTCGAGCACGTGGCGCCGACGGAAGACAATCTTGTAGAGCCCGACGAACCAGCTCAACGGTTGTTGCTCGACCAATTCATGGCGGCGTTCGAGAGCGCCGACATGGACGTCCTGTTGCAACTGCTGCGCCATGACGTCGTCATGGAGATGCCTCCGCACGCGACCTGGTTTTACGGACGCGACGCTGTCGGCCGGTTCATCGAGGCCAAGGTGCTCGCGGTACCCGGTGTGTTCCGGTCGGTCCGCACCACCGCCAATGGGCAGCCGGCGCTCGCGACATACGCGCGCGACCGTGACGGAGTCCATCGTGCGCATGCGTTGCAGGTGCTCACCGTGAGCGGCTCGCAGGTCTCACGGATCGTCTCGTTCCTTGCACCCGCGCTGTTCGCCGGTTTCGGCCTACCGTTGATTCTTGCCCCGGCGCGTATACCGGCGATTTCGTGATGCCAACCGGCCCCACCGCCCTGCTGGAAGGGGCGATCAGCTACGGGCTCAGAAGCATGGAGGCGGTCGCGCCTGGTTTGCTGTCCCGTCCGACGCCCTGCGCGGATTGGGACCTGAATACGCTGTTGCTCCACCTCAATGAATCGGTCAGCGTTTTGAGCCATGGGATCGCGTCGGGCTGTGTCGATCTGGATCCGGCTCGAGTGGACGAGGCCGCTGAACTGGGAAACGTAGCTGAGGCAGGGAGTATGCCCGGCAATGATGGTGACCAAGGCGGTGGAGGAGACCCGGCAACTCACCTTGTAGTGGCATTCCAGAAGGGTGTGCGATGCCTCCGGAAGGCGTGGGCCGAGAAATGCGCTGACTCGATTGATGTTGCAGGGGAGCGGATGCCGACCGGGTTCATGGCCATCACGAGCGCTGTCGAGATCACGGTGCATGGCTGGGACATCCTGGCAGCCTGCGGCAGCCGCCACCCCATTCCCAAAGGCCTGGCTTTCGACCTGCTCATGCTGTGCCCGCTCCTGGTTGACGGTGCCCCGCGCCATCCGATGTTCGCGGCCCCTGTCCCGGTCTCGCGTGTGGCCAGCCCAAGTGACCGGCTTGTAGCCTTCCTCGGCCGCGACCCACGATTCAGCGGCTGAACTTCTCGAGACGTCCGCATTCAAGTCCCCCGCGTGAGGAACGAATTTCTCCGTGAACCCTGTCAGAGCTTGCGCGTCGGTTGGTCCCTGATGAGCTGTGGGAGATCGCCATGCCCTTGATCCCGGGGTTCTCGCCGAGGCCGCAAGGTGGTGGGACGGCGTCGCTGGACGAGCGGCTGGCTGCGGCACGTGGAGCAGCGCGATCGGTACGCCGCCGTCGTCCGGGCGAAAGAAGGGCACGCTGACCGGCCCCAATCCGGTCGATCGCGCCAAGAAGGGCAGCAAACTCCACGTCCTGTCCGACGCCCATGGGCTGCCGCTGGTCGTGGGCGTCTCGGCCGCCAACATCAACGAAATCGAGGGTCTTCAAGTCGCTGTTCATGGCCGTCCCGCCGGTCCGCTCCCGGCGCGGTCGACGCCGCCGGCGACCGGCCAAGGCCCGGGCCGACAAGGCTTACGACTCTGCCGACCTGCGGCACTGGCTGCGCACTTGGTGGGGGGCACCGCACTCACGGGCGCGATCAAGAAGGTCACGCCCGGCGGCACAATCGTCGTGCTGGGCTGCAGCTCCGGAGAGCCCGGCCAGGTGAGCGTGCACGACTTCATCGGGATGTCTGCGGCCGACGATCGCATTCAGCGACAGCTGGCGGAGCTGAAAACTGCCATTGAGTAGTTCCGCAACCGCAAACTCAGCGTTGCTCGGCTTCGTAGCGGTCGTGGAGCATTCGGTAATTCTTCAGCCGATGCAAGATCGCGCGCCAGCTGCCGATTGCTCTTGCTGAACTGCCAGTTCAAGCCCATGCGAGTCGCCGAAATGCCGCGGGGCAGGAGCCTAGCCGCCAGCACCTGCGTTCCTGGGGGTCTGCGCCGTCGGGCCTCAGTCCCTTGAGCCGTTATGGGAGGTGGAGAGGGAAGGCCGCCGCGCGGGCGTAGAGCTTGTAGAGCTTGAACGGCCCTGCGAAGGAAAGCCCGCAGGCGTTGTTGAGCACGCTGGTCGCGTTCTGGTTGCTCAGCGTCGTGCCGCGAGCCCCCGGATGGTCGATCTGGCCGCCCATGAACACCGCCATCTTGACCAGCATGTGGTCGCGCTGGCCGGTCGTCATCTCCTGCCAGGAATGGCAGGTCATCGCGGCGAGCATCGCGTCGTCGAGTTCGCTCGTCCCGGGATGGTCGGGGTCGCCGGCGGACGCCGTCCTGAATGCGGCCGGGGCGGTGGCCTTGGGAGTCGTGAACCAGGGGCACGGGCCGCCGGGCTTCAGGTTGGCCATGCAGGTGAGCAGTTCGAGCTCGTTGCCCAGGTTGCCGAACCCGAAGCTGAGGAAGGGCGCCTTGCCGTTCAGGCAGTCCGGCAGGTTATTGGGCGAGCTGGTGACCGTGCCGTTGGAGTACCAGCAGTTGCCGGAATTGCCGGGGAAGGCGTCCCACCAGAAGTCCACGCCGTTGCCGGTCATCTTGTTGCCGTAGAACCGGTTGCGGTGCGAGGTGGACAGCTTCAGCGGGTCGCAGCCCGTCATGGGCTGGTCGGCGCAGACGAACGCGTCGGGGACGGCGAAGAGCATGGCCCCGCGCCGCAGGTTGTCGCGGAAGGTGTTGTTCCGGACGACGTTGTCGTCACCGCCGGCGATCCACATCCCGCTCCCCACCGGGACCGGCACGGTCGGCACCACGTCGCTGTCCGCCAGGTACGGGTTGAAGTTGTTGGAGGAGAAATCGTTGTTCTCGACGAGGTCGCCCTGCTGCGGGAATCCGGGATGCCCGGCGGCGGTGAACACGTCGGTGGTGAAGCCGAGGGCGTTGCCGTAGAAGTTGTTGTGGTGCACCCAGGTGGCGCTGCCGTCGGTGCCCGAGTAGCCGCTGGTGTTGTGGTGCGAGTCGCAGTAGCGGATCTGCTGGCTGTAGCGCGCGGCCGGGTAGACGCTCTCGTCGCGTCCGGCCGCGGTCTTCGCGCCCGATCCGGGATACAGCCCGGAGTCGCCGTTGCCGGCCGCCTCGCAGTTCTGGATCACGCCGTGGTCCTCGACGAAGGTGAGCACGCCGTACTCGCCCGCGTAGAAGGCCTTGAAGCGGTCCAGCAGGTACCCGTTGCTCTCCAGCACATAGATGTCGTGCTCGTCGGCGTGCCGGACGGTCAGATTCCGCAGCACGAAGCCGTCGGCCCGGTCGGCGCGGATGCCCACGTCCTTCGCCGAGTTGCGCGGGCCTCCGTTGCCGGACGAGGGGTCACCGGCGTCCACGACCACGTCGTCGGCGCTCACGCCCGATCCTTCGAGTTGGAGGTTGCAGCGCACGCATGAGCCCCGGTTGGGGATACCGTGCCGGTCGACGAGCGGCGGGTCCGGGTCCTTGCCGCCGCCGGGGGTCCGGCCGAGCACGGCGATCAGGTTGGCGTCGTTCTGGCAGTTGTACTCGCCGAGGTAGGAGTACGCGCCCGTGCTCAGCTTGTACTTGTCGCATGCGGGGTCGTGGGTCGGCTTCTGGCGCGCCGTGAGCTCGGTGTAGACACCCGGCAGCACCACGACCCGGTCGTTGTTTCGCGAATCGGTCACCGCGGGCTGGATCTCGCTGTACCGGCACCGATCGAACAACGCCCGGTTGATCCGCTTCAGGTCCCGGGCCTCGGTGGCGCCGAGCGTCCGGTGGTCGTGCGGGCGGACGTCGTAGCCCGACTTCAGCGCCCGCTTGATCGAGGCGTCCAGCCGTTCCAGCGAGTCCTTCTGGCACACCACGCGGGTCGTGCTCCGCGGGACGGTCTCGACCGCCGACGCCAGGCTCCGCGGTGTCGGCACCGTCCCGCCCGCGCACGGGCTGACGGAGCAGTCGGGACCGGGAGACGGCCAGTACGACGGCCGCTCGATGTGCGCCTGCGCCGCCTGCACCATGCCGAGCAGCAGCACGGCCACGGCCGCCAGGGGCACCCACGACCTCCCGAGAAACCGCCGGCCCATTCGGTACTCCCTCGCTCAGCGCCCCGAATCGTCCCAAACGCTTGCTCGGCGCCTATGGAACCACGATCCTCAAATCCGAGGAAGTCTCACAACCAGACTGGTATCGATCTTCAGGCCCCGCGTCCCGCGTCTCCGGCCTCGACACCTCGAAAACGCGAACGCGGCGCGATGGTTCTGGCCAAAGGGCGGGGTGGCCGGGGGCTGAAGCCCAGGCTGTCTTTTGCGCCGACTCCGCCGACGCAGACCGGGTCGGGCCGGTTTCCAGAAGATCACCAGGGCGGCCGCCTCGATGATTGGCACTCTTCCGGCCGGCGGATGCTGCTGACGTGGGTGGACGGATTACCTGCGGCGTAAGAACGAGGCGTCCGACCACGTCGGAGGGAGTCGATCGGGCAGCCTCCTACCTGCAGCGATGCACCGAGGGGGTCGCAAGAGATCGTGAGCGGTTCGAGCCCGCAGGCTCCCTGTTCTGGCTCCCGCGGACGCCCGCGGCAATGACACCAGCAGCCGCGAGGAGCGACCTCGCTCGTCGGCGGCGAGCAGGCCGCGTGGCGGCTCCTGCGTGCCGGGCAGCCCGGGCTTCGCCCCGAGGTCCACGCAATCGTCCACCGAGGCTCGAAATCTACATCGTAAAGGAATGGGCTTCTGTGTCTTGATGAAAAACCTAAGCCAAACCAAAGCTACCGGCGCGGTCAGGGAACGGCGGGCGCAGAACCGCCCCCGCGAACTCCTCGACCGCGCTCTGATCTGGAACCTTTATGCGGCGGGAGGCGTGCATGGCGGTCGGGTGTTCTTGGTGAGGGTCAGATCCGGTAGATCCTTCTGGTGGCGGGGATCAGCACGCGGTGGGGTGTGTTTCGGGTGAAGAACGAAGCGGTACGGATGGCCGGGCTCGGGACGACGACGCGTTTGTTCCTCTCCAGCCCCCGTATCGCCAGGGCCGCGCATCGGTCAGCGGAGATGACCGCGAACCTCGGTGCACGTGCGAACAGGTTCCGAAGTGCCGGGGAGCCGTCTGCGATCTCGGTGCTGACCGGGCCTGGGCACAGTGCGGTGACGCTGGTGCCGGTCGGGCGTAGTTCGAAATGGAGGGCTTCGGCGAGAGACAGCGCGAAGGCTTTGGTGGCGGCGTAGGTCGCCTGCCGCGGAATGGGTGCGAACCCCGAGGCGGAGGCGACGATGAGGATGGCGCCGGGTTGTTTTTGGAAGCCGGGTGCGTATGCGGCGGTGAGCCCGAGTACGGCTTCGCAGTTGAGGCGGACCATGTCGATCTCGTGGCCGGGATCCTGATCGGTGAAGTCGCCGCCGCTGGCGATTCCGGCATTGTTGATGAGCACGCTGACGCGTAGTCCGAGATCGTCGACGCGGCTGGGGAGTTCGTCGCGGGCGGCGGGGTCGAGCAGGTCGCAGGGCAGCGCCTCGGCTCGTACTCCGTACTGTGCCGACAGCCGGCGGGCGAGTTCGGCGATGCGGTCCTGGCGACGGGCTACGAGCGTGACGCCGTGGCCGCGGCCGGCGAGTTCGCGGGCGAGCCCGGCCCCGATTCCGGAGGACGCACCGGTGATGAGCGCTGTGGTGTCGGGCCGGGGAGGGGGCAATGGCATGTCCGGGGTGCCTTTCTGTCGCTGGGGGCAGGTCAGTGCGCTGGATGATGCGGACGGGCGGTTGGGCGGGTCGGGCTGATGTGGGCGCGGATGCGTTCTTCGACGCGGTGGTGGCGTCGTTGTCCATCACGGCACGCCCGTCGTGTCGATCGCCGCCCTGGTGGGTCACCGGTGGCCGCGGCGCAGGGTCCGGATGTGGGCCGCTTCGGGGCGAAGTGCGCGGTCAGGGCGGGGGAGGACCCATGCGGGGGTGCGCTGGAAGACTTTCAGGTGCCCGATGCGGGGCTGGATCTCGGGAATGAACTGGGCGGCCGCCGGTCCGGTGCCGATGACCGCGACGCGTTCACCGGTCAAGTCGTGGTTCCAGTCTCAGCGCGCGAAGTGGAAACGGTGCCCGGCGAGGCGGTCCAGGCCGGGGATGTCGGTGAGGTAGGCGAGGATCTCGGGCTGCCGGGGTAGGCCCGTGTCCAGGCGGGATTGGGCGCGAATGAGTAAGAGTAAAGGTGGGTGGGCACGTCGCAGCCGCAACCGGGATAGGTGTGCTCATACCAGGTGCCGCCGAGGGGCGGATTGCGTTCGCAGATCACGAAGTCGCGCATCTCGGTCTCGAGCAGGCGGACGCCCAGGCCGATCCCGGCGAAGTCGGCGCCCATGATGACGACGCGATGATGCCCGGCGGTCATCGGCGGCTCCCGGCCCGGGCGAGGAGCTCTCGCAGCGACGCGGGCACCAGCGGGTGCAGGCGATAGGCGACCGTCGACTCGACGCCGACCGGAACCAGACGGCCGTTCCTCCGCACGCCGCCCAGGATCGCCCGGGCAACCAGATCGGGGGAGTGACCACGCCGGAACGCCTGCACGGCTCGGTCGCGGCTTCCGGCGAGCGGGCCGACCAGCCGTACGCGTGTTGGAATCGGCGTGTTGATCACACCTGGGCAGATCACGCTGACGCCCACGCCGCACGCGCTCCAGTCCGCGCGCAGGCATCGTGACAGGGCGACGACCGCGGCCGCGTCGGACACGTCGCAAGGTCGCGAGTCCGCCGTGGCACCCTTCGAGCGGCAGTCCGACGCGGTTGCGGCCGCCGTGTCCCCGTCGATGTCCACGCAGACGACACGAGCGCCATGCTGGGCGAAGAGCATGGCGGTGGCGCGGCCGATGCCGCCGCCCGCACCCGTGATGACCACCCGTGCGTCCCGCGGTCGGAACCCGTTCATGACGATCCCAGGCGACGGCGGGCGATCATCCGCAGGCCGTGTCTCGGACGCAGAGTGAGGGTGGCCTCCGGCTCGACGGGGAATCCCGGCACCTGGTCGAAGGTGTAGCGGCGGCTCAGCATCGCGGTGAGCAGGGTCGCCTCGATCACCGCGAAGTGCTGGCCGGCGCACACCCGCCGCCCGCCGCCGAACGGCAGGTACGCCGCGCGGTGATGCTGTCGTGCCGCTCCGGGCAGGAAGCGGCCGGGGTCGAATGTCTCTGGGGCGGGCCACCAGCGCGGGTCGCGGTGGACGGCGTAGATCGGGATGATCACTCTCGAGCCACGGGGGATCGAGTGACCGGCGATGTCGTCGCCGATCACGCAGCGCCGGGGGATCGACCACGCGGGCGGGTAGAGCCGCATCGCCTCCATGAAGCATGCCGTGGTCCACGCGAGCCGCGGCAGATCGGCGAAGACCGGCCGCCGGTCCCCGAGGACCTCGTCCACCTCGGCGAGCAGGCGGTTGCGCGCGCCGGGGTTGGTAGCGAGCAGGTACCACATCCAGGACAGGGCGTTCGCCGTCGTCTCGTGACCGGCGAGCATGAAGGTGGCGGCCTCGTCGCGTACCCGCTTCAAGGGGAGCGGCCGCCCGTCCGCGTCGCGGACCGACAGCAGCAGCCCGAGGAGGTCGTCCGCCCGACCGGGCTCGGCTCGGCGGTCGGTGATGACGCCCCAGACCGTCTCGTCGATCGTCCGCATCACCTCGCGCATCCGGGCCTGCCGTCGGGGGAGGACGGGGCTGTGGCGGATCGCCGCGGCGATCGCGCGCACCAGCACGGCCGGTGGATCCGCGATGAGAAGCGTCCGGGTCGCGCGCTCGGCTCCGCGCAGCCCCGCCGTGACGTTCGGGCCGATGCGCCGGGCGAGGTCGGCCATCCCCCGTCCGAACAGGGCGGAGCCCACCACGTCGAGCGTCAGCGCGGTCATCGCCTCGGCCATCTCGAGTTCGAAGCGATCGCCGTCACGGTCGAGCGTGGTGAGCAGCCGGTCCACCGGGTCGACCATCAGCTCGAACAGGTCCGCGAGCCGGGGCCTGGCGAGCACCGGACCGATCAATGTCCGGTGCCGCCGCCACGACCCGCCCTCGTCGGTGAACAGGCTCAGGCCGAGCACCGCGCGGAGCGTTTCGTACTCGACCGACTTGCGGTAGCGGTCGACCTGCGCGCGGAGGACATGGTCGACATGGTCTGGGTGGCGGACCACGAAAAGGGGATGCCGGTTGAAGGTCAGCCGGACGATGTCCGCCGTGCCGTCCAGTGCCGGACCTTCTGTTCGCAGTCCGTGGCGGAAGGTGTCGCGGGCGAAGCGGAGCCCGTTGACCTTCGGTGTTCGAACCCGCGTTGTCATGGCGCCACTATGAATGAACATTATTCATTCAGTCAAGGAGTTTGGGGTCATGAACGACCCTCATTCATACTCGTTCGCGTGATGGCGAACGCACCACAGCGGCGACGCCGCACCAGCAAGCCGGCCGAGCAGGTGCAGGCCGACCTGCTCGCGGCGGCGGCCCGGCTCTTCGCGACCCGCGGCTTCTCCGACGTGGCCATCGCCGACATCGCCCGCGCGGCCGACGTGGCCACGGGGACCTTCTACAGCTACTTCACCAGCAAGGACGACGTCCTGCTCCAGCTCCGATGCTCAGTGCTCGACGGCCTCCTCGAACGGGCCGCCCCTGAGCCGGCAGGGCCGGGAGCGGACGCGTGGTGGCAGACGGCGACGGCCGTGATCGACTCGACCGTCCGGTTCTGGTTCGAAGACAGAGACCGCTCCAGGGTGGTGCTACGCGGCAGCATCGCAGACGACGCCGCACAGATCGCCCCCGTGCTGGCCGCGAACTTCGCCGAGGGGCTCCGGGCAGGCCAGCAGTCCGGTGCCGTCACTCGCGAAATCGACGTGGAGATGGCCGCCGGACTGCTGATCCACGGCGCCTTCGGGCTCGTCTACCACGCCATCGTCCACGACGACACGAAGGACCCCGCGACACTGGTCGCAGGGATCACCGCACTCGCCAGACACCTCCTGGAACCTGCCAGGGCCCAGTAGCCGGTCGGCCGCGTCCAACTGGCTTCGGGCGACTCCGCGGCTGCCTCAATCCCCTTGGGCGCGGCCGCTTCGGTGAGGATCTGTCTCACCCCGGTGGCGTGGTGGCCCTGCCGGTGAACAGGGTCGTGGCTGCGTCCAGATCTATCTGGTTTCTCCTCGGGCTGCCATCACGCTTCGGTGACAGGCTGTGCGACCGGGCCGGCCTCGGCGTCGGTCACGTGCGAGGTCTGGGCGCGGTCGAGTTCGAACTGGTCGTGGGCGCAGAAGATGTCCGCTTCGCCGTTGAGTGCCAGTTCGTTGAGCCGGTCCAGGTTGTGTACGCGGGTGGTCCGGTCTGCTTGCAGCAGCGACTGGAACACGGTGAGGAACGGCGGGCATGAGGGTTCACGCTCCAGCTGGCCGTGGTTGAAGTAGGCGTCGCCGGCGTGGACGAGCCAGCGTCGTGATCGGTCGTTGCCGTCGCCGCCGGTGTCGATGACGACGCCGAGGTGCCCGCGGGTGTGTCCGGCCAGCGGGATGAGCAGGATCGAGGGCGGGAGCCCGGGCAGGTCCCGGACGGCCGAGAACCCGAACCAGGTGTCGCCGGCCGCGGCGTGCGGCACCCAGTCCGGGCCGTGCGCCCATTGCGGGGCGTGGTAGCGGAAGCGTTCCTGCGCGGTGCGCGGACGGTGTGCGGCGTCGAGTTCGGCGGCCGACAGGTGGACCTTGGCGTTCGGGAAATCCCCAAGCCCTCCCGCATGGTCGACGTCCAGGTGGGTGAGCACGATATGCCGCACGTCACCGACCGAGTAGCCGAGCCGTACGACCTGGCGGGCCGCGGTCTCGTCGGGGTCCAGCACCGGCCGGGAGTAGAAGCGGAACCTTCGGCTCAGCCTCTCAGGATGAGCGGTGTCGCCGAGCCCGAATCCCGTGTCGACCAGGACGAGGCCGTCGCCGGCCTCGATCAGCAGGCAGTGGCACACCTGCCGGGCGAACAGCAGTGGACGGGCGGCCCCGGTGACCAGACGGCCGCCGAGCGGTCTGGTGGTCCCGCAGTTCAGACGATGGATGCGCATCTCCCTGAATCTACAGACTGGTCTAGATAACATCTAGACCAGTCTGTAGATAGTTACCGAACGCCAGGTGCCGACCGTCGTCCCGGAAACGCTCGAATCTCAGGACGGCCGCGATCATGCGAAGAACGCTGCGCTTGCCGAAAATTACGTCCTTGCAGGTGAGGCATAGAGGGGTGCTCGAGTGCCGTGCTTGATCAGCTGCGAAACGGGCGGCGGCAAGGCGGTCGCCGCGGGGTGATGGGCGGCTGTGTTCGTGCGACTGGCCTACTGGCTGCTGACGGCGCCGGCACGGTCGCCGGCCAGAGAACAGACGGCTTCGGCGATGACTTCGTAGTCGGTCGTGGCCGGCGAGAGTGATGCGTCGGTTCGGCGGGCCAGGTCGTCCAGCGTGAGGCGGCGGATGGCCGCCGAGCGGGCCGCGTGGACGGCGGTCAGGCCGACGATCAATCCAGTCCGCGGCCAGAACTTCGGTTTCGGGCAGGTGGACCATGACCGCGCCGAGGGCCTCGACGCAGGCGGCGGGGTCACCGAGCGCCACGAAGGCGTCCGGAACGGGAATGCCCAGCTCGGACGCGGCGTGACGGGTGAACTTCACTCGGGCGGCGGCGATGGGGGTTTCAGTGTCGGGAAGTGCAAGGGCGATGCGGATGTGGCCGCGTTCGGCCAGGTGGCGGATCTGGAGCGTGGTGTGGGCGGCGAGGCCGCCGCGCCAGCCGCCCCCTATGTCGTCGAGTTCGTGGCCGGGGAGGTAGGTCTCGCCGAAGCGGATCAGAGCGCGGGGCGCGATGGCGTGCAGGACCTGCTGCGTGGACTGCGGGGTGTGGTGGCCGTGCCGGACGAGCAGAACGTGGTCGTGGGCGGCGAGTCCGGCTTCGTCAATCGGTGTGACGGCGGCTGTGGATCTTGTAAGGCGGCGAGGGGGCGGTGTTGTCGGCGTCGTCGAGGGTGTGCAGGTAGCGCTCGGTGGTGGAGATGGATCCGTCATCGACGAGAAACTCGGCACCGACGGGCTCCTGTTCGTCTACCAGCCGGAAGCCGCGGCTGGGGAGCGCACTGCCCGTCGACCCTCGCGGTAGCCCTGGTCCATACTTCTTGGAGGTCTGCCGTCCTCGCTTGCGCCCGCCACAACAGCACCGCGGCTCCGTCCCGGTCACCGACACTGGCCGCGGCGACACACGCGAGCAGCACCGTGCCGAAAGTGTCCATCAGTGGTAGACGGTCTGCCAGGGTGGCAGATCATGCGGCAGCAGCCGCCAGGCGCACCCCGTCTGCAGCCAATACGCCAGCGCGATGATGATCTCTCGCCGTGAGTGCACCGGCGGCCGGCCACCCGGCCATGGTGCCGGGACCAGATCGGCGATCATTTCCCACTCGGCATCGGGCAGATCGGTCGGATAGGGGCGACGCTCGACCATCATCGCGCTCCGCGTTCAGGACGTGGCAACTACCAACATGCCCCACCACGCCCCCGACCCTTTTCAGACGCCCTCTAGGCGTCCTGCTCGAAGCGGGTCGGGCAAGGAGACATCAAGCGGAAGGGATCGTCCAATATGTCTGTGTCATTCTGGAATGATGCAGGGTTGTGTAGCCTCCGGATTAATAGTCTGAAACTGTCGCATCAGAGCGGCTCCCTCAGTGTCAGCCTGTGCTGATCTGTCCGCATTGAGCCCGAACTTTGTGTCGAAGTATGCCGCCGCATGCCGGTCCGTTCGGAACCGCCGAGCCGACAACGAGCCGGCATGGGTCCTTGACGATCTTGTGGCATGCCAGTCGGTGGCCTCACTTGACCTGCACGGATGGAGCTATCGGCAAGTGCGGACACCCGGGCGATCACGACGCCGGGCCCACTGCCTTCGTTTAGTTCCCGCCCGGCAGTACTGGTTAGTGAGGCTAGGCGGGGTGGTGTTAGAGGGAGTGAAGCAGCTGGTTTGTGCTCATTTGCTCGCAGACGGGGATAGCTCCGAGCCATCAATTTGTGGCCAACCTTGGCTAGGACGGTGCGTAGCCGCCTGACCCCTGTTTGACTCTGGTCTGTACGAGGTCGTCGGCTGTGAGGAGAGCGCGGTGTCGCTGTATCTGATCAAGGGCCAGTATCGGATCGTGCGCAGTCAGCCCGACGGGGATTCCGTGCACTTCTATCCGAGCACCCCGGACGCGTTCACCCGACTGCACCTGGATGTGCGCCTGGGCGCGAGCGGTGCGGCCCAACTGCGACTGGACGCGATCGACGCGCTGGAGACCCACTACACGCCGCCCGGGCACGGCGGCCACACCCTGCACCAGCCGCTGGAACTCGCGCACGCCGCTGGCGCCCGCCTCCTCGAGTTGCTCGGATTCACCGACGTGATCCGCACCGGCGAGGTCGTCACCAGTGCGAGCCCGGACGCAACACCCGGCTACATCCTGACCCGGTTCGGCGACAAGTACGGCCGCCCCGTCGCGTTCGCCTTCGCCGGCGACACCGACCGCCCCGACCTGCGGCCGGTCTTCACCGACTCCGCGCTGCTGAAGACCAGCGTGAACCACCGGCTGCTGGCGGACGGGCTGGTCTACCCGACCTTCTACAGCAAGCTCTACCCCGACCTTCGAGCCACGCTGACCGAAGCCGCCGACACCGCCCGCGCGGCCAAGGCAGGGGTCTGGGACTCCGACGCCACCACCAGTGGCGCCACCATTCACGCCCAGCAGGACCTGTCCGAGCGGCTGGTCATCGTGCCCAAGCTGTTTCGCCGCCTCGCCGAGTACTACGCCCTCGCACCGGGCGATCCATCGCTGGCCGGGTTCAAGACGTACATGGCCGGTCTCAACGACCGGCTGTACATCATCTCCGACGCCCACGCGACGGGATTCGACACCGTTGTCGAGGTCACCGGCGACACCGTCCGGCTCACCAAGCCCATTACCGACCTGATCTTCATCGAGGGCTAGTGTTCTGCGCCTGAAATCCGTCGTAGATATCGGGCGAGGGAGTCGAGGATCTCTTCGGCGGTCTTGGTCCACACGAACGGTCTGGGGTTGGTGTTCCACTACTGGACCCAGGCGCGGATGTCGGCTTCGAGGGCGTGGAGGCTTCTGTGGACGCCGCGTTGAGTGAGCTGGGTAGTGAGGTAAACGAACCAGCGCTCGGCCTGGTTGAGCCAAGACGATCCGGTCGGGGTGAAATGCACGTGGAAGCGGGGGTGGCGGGCCAGCCATTCGTGCACGAGCGGTGTCTTGTGGGTGGCCAGGTTGTCGCAGACCAGACGCACCTCCAGCTCGGCCGGGACGGTCTTGTCGATCGCGACCTGGGATTTCTTGAACTCGGCCGCGCGTTGTCGGCGGTGCAGTTCGGCGATGTTGAAGGCGGCGAACAGGCTGGTGGTCTGGTGCCGGGCGTAGTCGTGGGTGCGTCGGCTCGGGCATGCCCGGCATCATCGGCAGCACCGGCTGTGACCTGTCGAGGGTCTGCATCTGCGATGCTCGTCCGCGCACAGGACCACGGCCCGGTGCGGCTTGAGATCGAACCGGCGCCAGATCCGTCCGTTGGTGGACTTGCTCAGCCTGGTGCGTTCGGCCCTCGAGGCCCTCGACCAGTGCGTGGCGCCCGGCGGGGTCTGCTCCAACGTGAGCGTGACCACCTGCTGGACCTTGTCCAGCAGGATCGAGGGCGGCCGGCCGGGGCGAGGCTCGTCGGCCAGCCCGGCCAGGCCGTGCTCGATGAACCGGCGGCGCCACTCGGGGCGCCGTCGGCGGCGAGACGCCCAACTCGGCGGCCACATGCGTGTGGAAAGCACCGGGCTGCGCGCATGCCGGCACGATGCGGCACCGCAACGCATACGCCTGTGTCGAGGTCGCCGCCCGAGCCCCGCGCTCCAACTCCGCTCGTTCAACCGCGGTCACTGAAAACGGCGCCTTCGGCCGCCCCGTCCTCGCCATCGGCCCCACATAGATTTACACAACGGATTTCAGGCGCAGAACACTAGTCACCGTGCATGGAAAGCGCGCGATGCAACCCGAGAAGGCGTGCGGCCTGCACGCCAAGACCAATGCCTGGCGCGACGCCATCGTCCGGGCGGCACATGTCGGCTTCGGCAAGCGCGGCAACTCCGTGGCCTCGCTGCGCGACATCGCCGAACTCTGTGTCTGCCGAAAACCACGCCCGTGCAGGTGGGACGCGCAGGGGATGCGGGCTTCGGCACGGGGCTTGACCAGCCCCGATCGGGAGAAGGACGCTGAGATTTTGGTGCTGCGGCATCAGATCGCCGGGCTGGAGCGCCAGCCGGCCGGGAAGAGAGTGCGGTTCGCTGCGGCGGGCCGGGCGCTTCTGGCGGCGTTGCCGCACCGGTTGCCTCTCGCGGTGTTGCGGCGGATGCGGTTGCTGGTACGGCCGGACACGGTCTTGCGTTGGCACCGAGACCTGGTCGCCGGGCGGCACGCTGCCGGCTCGACGCCCAAGCGTCCGGGCCGCCCACCGACCGTCCGCTCCATCCGCGCCCTCGTCCTTCGCCTGGTGCGGGAGAACCCCAGTTGGGGCTACTGACGGGTGTACGGCGAGTTGCTGGTGCTCGGCGACCTTCTACAACCTGAGTCGGCCTCAGCGGGCATCGCTGACACCCGCCCGCTGAAGCCGTGCGTCCACCGATCACCGAACCGGAGGAGATTGCTCACCTGAAAGTTCGAAGAACCCAACGTCTGAGCGGAATCCTCAACGAGTATGAACATGCCGATTGACCGGCGCGGACGTCGTTTTCGGCGGACGTAAGGTCGGCGATTCGCCGATACACGTCCGTCCCAGCTTGCAGCACGCCTCGACGCCACGACGCGGTCCCTTCGCCGCCCACTTCCGGAGCTTGTTGGCGGACAGCGTGCAGGGCATGTCCATGCCGTGCGCCGGTCGGGGGGACGGGACGGTTTCCTCCTCCCCGCCCCCCGAATCTACGGTTCTGTGGATCTACGGCTTGGGCGCGCCCCAGCCGTTCGGGCAGGAGGCGGGGGGCGTCCCGTACCGGTAGTTCAGGAAGTCCTTCAGGTCAGCTCGCCAGTACTCCCAGTGGTGGGTGCCGCTTCCCTGGCAGTAGCGGTGGGTGAAGCCCTCGTTGTTGAGCGCCCCGTGGAAGTTGTCCGACTGGCCCTTCACGCCGGCTTCGAGGAGGTCGACGCCGTGCGCGGAGTCGTAGCCGCTGCCGGAGTACAGCGCGAGCTTGATGCCCTCGTTCTTGTAGACGGCGGCGAGGTCGAGCGGGTTGAGCCGCGTCCAGGTGCTTACCGGATCGCCGAAGACGTCCTTGATGTCGGCGGCCAGGTAGCCGCCGTCACCGCCGTTCACCGGCCGCTCGGCTTCGGTGATCGCCGACCCCGAGATCAGCGTGAGGTTGTTGGACACGATGAGCTCCCGCGTCCCGGTGTCGGTGCGGATGTCGGACGGCGGGGAGAACGCGCCGACGGCGGAGAACAGGTCGGGGTGGCGTGCCGCGTAGCTGAGCGCGCCGAACCCGCCCATGGACAGCCCGGCGACGGTGCGGTGGCCGCGGTCGGCGGCCGTCCGGAAGTTCTCGTCGATCCAAGGGAGCAGTTGCTGGATGTGGAACGTCTCCCACAGCGGGCGGCGACCGCCCTTGTCGCCCTTCGTCCAGTCGGTGTAGAAGCCGGACTTGCCGCCTTCCGGCATGACCACGATCCCGTCGAACGGGCTGCCGCTCGTCGCCAGCGTGTTCGCGATTTGCCCGGAGTCGGTGGACGTGTCAGCCCACGGCAGCGCGGCGTCCAGTGGGTCGTTCGCCCCGTGCAGCAGGTAGAGGGAGTCGTAGCGGGTGGTGTTGCCGGAGTTGTTGTACGTGGACGGCAGGTAGATGCGCACGTGGACGGGCTCGAAGATGGCCGCTGTGCTGACGACCGCGTCCAGCATGCGCGGATTGCCGTTCACCTCGGTGAGGCTGTTCAGCGTGATGCCCTGCGAGTTCGGGTTGGGGAGGACTGGGGTGGCGGCGCGGGCGGGGGACGCGGTGAGGGCCGTCAGGGGGAGTAGGGCGAGTGCCGCGAGCAGGGCCCTGGCAGTGCCCAGGGTCTTTGCGGCGGACAGGGTCTTTATGGCGGACAGGCGCGGTAAGCGCGGAACGTGCATGTGAGCCTCCGGGTTCGTGGTCGCGCGCGGACGGCCTGGGCGGGGACCGGGCCGGGGCAAAACTTGCTAAACGTTCGCTTAGTAAGCGTGATCGACCCCGTCCGCCCGTGTCAAGCGCGATAGGTTCACCGGCACGGTTTCCGAGGGGAGGAGGGCGGGTGCCCACCCAGGCAGAGCGGTCGGCGGCGTCCCGCCGGGAACTGGTGGACGCGGCCATCGCCCTGGTCGCCGAGCGCGGCTACCACGCCACGTCCGTCGCCGACATCGGCGCCCGCGCCGGACAGAGCCGCGCGGCGGTCAACTTCCACTTCGGCTCCAAGGAGGCCCTGCTCCTGGCGATCGTCCGGCATGTGGTGGAGGAGTGGGAGCAGCGCATGCTGCTACCGGATCTTGAACGCGCCGCGACGTCACCGGAGGCCTTGGTCGCCGCCGGCATCGGCGCGCATCGCCGGCTGCTCGCCGAGCAGCCGGCGATGTTCGCGCTCCACCACAACCTGATGGCCGAGGCGATCGGGCGGAACCCGGCCGTCAAGGACGAGTTCGCCGCACTGGACCTGCGGATGCGCGGCCGCATCGCCGACCTCGTCGCCCGCGCCAAGGGCGCGGGCGCCATCCGGGACGACGTGGACCCCGGCGGCCTGGCCGCCTGGTTCCTCGGCGCGCTGCGCGGCATCGCTCAGCAGCACCTCGTCGCCCCGTCGGGCCTCGACCTCGACGCCGCCTACGGGGAGCTGAGGCTGGCTGTCCTGGCCCGGATCCTGCCGTGACGCCTTCAGCGGGCGGTCGGGGGCTTCGGCCGATGAGAGCCGGGACGCTCTGCGTGGTGGGATCCGGCGGCGATCTCGGTCCTGCCGTTCTTGCGTGTCATCGACAGATACGCGATCCGGTACCGGCGCACCCACATCCGGGCCTGCTCATCCCAGGTGACCTCGTCGAACAGCGCGCGCAGGATGCCGTGCTCTTGCCAGGGGGGAGATGGAACGCCTGCCGTGCCCAGCGGGCCCTTTGTGTGAACGAGTAGCTCGGTAGGGGTGGTCCCCGCGCTTGCGGCACAGCCTACGGTCGAACGTCCGCGGGCAGAGGCGGCGATGGAGGCGCCGGGGCATGGCTACGTGCCTCGAGTACGCGGGGATGTTCGGCGATCACCGGCCCGATGGTGAGGTCGGGCTCGTCCAGGACGAGCCAGTTGACCATCACGTCGATATCATCGCCGCGCAGAGCCGGTAGCGGGTTCCCCAGGGGAATCTCGCGCAGCGTCACGGTGCAGTCGGGGTGTTCTCGCTCGAACGCGCCGACGAGCCGGTCCAGTTCGGTGCCCGCGGTGGTGACGACGAATCCGATGTGCAGCACTCCGGCCGGGGTCCGGGCCGCGGTGCGCGCCGTCGTGATCGCCGCGCTGAACCGGTCGTGCGCCTCGCGCAGGTCGTCGCGCAGCCGTCTGCGGAGCGGGGTGAGGGCCACCTGGCGGGTCGTGCGCGTGAACACCGGGCCGCCGACCTCCCGCTCCAGAACCTGAATGCGCCGGCTGACCCGCGTGGACGACAGGTGAAGGCGTTCGGCGGTGCGGCCGAAATGCAGTTCCTCGGCAAGCGCGAGGAACACTTCGACATCAGCCAGTTCCACGTTCACGGCTCCCATTGTCATGCGGGGACGGCCGCTCGTGTCCAGCGGCCGAACGACCTCGCGATACCGAGGGCCGAATGGACGGTCAGGAACGCAGGTCAGCGGGAACCGTCATGCCCGCTTCCGCAGTCCGGCAGGACGCGCTGCCCGACCGTCTCGTCCAGTTCCTCGGGGCGCGTAGGAGCCGCCCGCTGGTCGCCGAGCCGCCCATACCAAGGAATACCAGCACGCCGCATAACCACAGCTCAGACCTAGTAACTCAATAGCCGGGCGGCGCACGAATCGAAACGCGCTGCCCGCTGCGGGCAGGCGGCGCCGGTTCGGTTGGACGCGCGGGCTCCACGTCGGTGACTCTTACCCGGGCGGCACGGGTGAGTGCGTGATGTGAACGGGGCCGTTCACGTCGCCTCCCGTCTCAAGCAACGCCAGTCGACGTCCCCCGCCGCGCTTGACGGCCGGTAGTCCGGCTTCCCCGTTCGCCCGTTCGGCCGTTGGTCGGCCGAAGTGCGCTCGGCGTTCACGACTTGGTTCCCCATCCGCAATCGTCTAGAGTCTCATAAATCTTCTACAAGCTTGTAGAAGATCAGGTTCCGTCGCAGCGTGCTCCCCGGCCTCATCACCGTGCTGCCTAGGGCGAGAAGGCGTGCTGTGCCGAACCTGCCACCGGATGCTCTGGACGCCCTTCGAACGGGGCCGGCGGCTGGGGCCGAGTTGGAAAGTTCGCCTGATGACCGCAGCTGCCCCGGTGCCGCTGGCCTTCGACGGCTCGCGCATCGACGGATCCCTGTTCACCGCCGTCACCGACTTCGCCCGCGAGACCAAGTGGCTCAACGCGCCGATGGAGTGGTGGACCAACGCGGGCCTGGTCGTCTTCGCCGTCCTGATGGTGGCGGGCTGGTGGATGGCGCGCCGGCGTGACGCGTCCGCCATGACGATCGCCTTGGCCGCGCCCTTCAGCGTCGCGGTGGCCTTCGCCGCCGCCGAGGTCATCAAGAAGATCGCGGTGGAACCCCGGCCTTGCCGTTCGATGCCACATGCGTTCATCGTCGAGGCCTGCCCGGTTCCCAGCGACTACGCCTTCCCCAGCGGACACACCACCGCAGCCGTCGCCACCGTCGCGGCGCTCTTCCTGCTCGACCGCCAGCTGAGCGCCATCGCCGCCGTCTTCGCCGTCTTGGAGGCCTTCACCCGCGTCTACGTCGGCGGCCACTATCCCCACGACATCATCGGCTCGGCGATCCTCGCCCTTCCTATCGCCTACCTGGTCAGCCTGGCTCTGCGTCACCTCTTCACGCCCTTGGTCGCCCGCTTGCGCACCGGCGCCTTGGCCCCTCTCCTCGGCACTGGGACCAGCGATATTTCCGCTACGACCCGGCCCGATCCGCTCCTCACAAACGACGGGCAACCGGCCAACCACTGTGAACACACCGGACCGGCTTCGACCAACGACGGTCCATCACCCCGCTGGTAGAAGGCTCAATCATGCCGCCCGTAGCGCTGCTCGGAGCGGGCACCCGAGGGACGTTGACCCCGCTGTTGTTCTACGGGAGCACGCAGCACTGCTGAAAGCATTTCCTCGCAGGCAGTTCCAGCATCCTGCTGCCTCCACCGATTTCAATCCCGTCGACGGTCCCTGCTCGGTTCACGAGGAGGATGTGCGATGCCCCGATGTCGCCGGAACATGCGCGCGGGTCGTCTGGAGAGCGGACGACCGCGGGTAGCGTTGCTCCAGCTCACCGGAGCGCTCGTTGTCTGCGCGGTGGGAGGCCTGGATCCTGGTGCTGCAGGGCGCGTATCTCGACCTGAGTGATCTCCGTGGTGACATTGGCGGCGGCTTGGAGTCAGTGCGCCGCCGCTATGGCGGCGGCTGCAGGCTCGATTTCGGTGAACAGACTTGGATTGCCGAACGGGTTCGCGTTGAGAATCTTGTCGGCGGCTTGGACCTGAACGGGCGAGGCGTCGGCGCGCATAAGGGCCAGAGCTTGGCGAGCGCGGTCGGTGAGATTGCCGAGTTCGGCCCTTTCAATGATGTAGGCGCGCCAGACCTGGGCGGACAACTGGGGCAGAGCCTGAGCGAGGTGGCTGATCGGGGCGGCCGGAATATCGCGTGGTAGTTCCGCGAAAGTGGAGGCGGAGCAGTTCGAGCCGGTTTCACGCACTGCGACGATGGCGTGACGGTCCTCGTCAAAGGCGTATGTGATCACAGCTCCTCTTCTCTAGTGGCATCCTCCCAGGTCCGGCGGCCGAAGAGCATGTCCACGGGCTTGCTCATCCCTTGGCCAGTTCGCGCCTCGTGACCTCCTCGTTGTACTGCGGCCCACCCACCGTGCGCTAAGCCGTTACGGGTGTCCTCGTCCGGGCGACCGAGCCCCTGCACGACGTCATCAAGGGTGACGAACATCCTGGCCGTGATCGAACGCATCAACCCGTCCCAGCGGGTTCTGTTCGGACAGCCCTGGAAACTGCCGGGCGGCCTGCGGCCAGGGGTTGTGGTCGGCTTTGGCTGATGGATCGGCTGTCCGGTGGGGGAGACCGGTTCCGATGGTCCCGCGTGCGGAGAGCGATGCTGGACGCCGAGAGCGGTCATCAGTTCGCCGGGCCGTCCCCGCGTGCGCGGGTCGCATCATGCGATCAGTCGCCGATCGAGGCCCAAAAGGCGCACCCGTGTTCCTTGCCGAGATCCGCCGACTCGATCGCGCCCGGCGCAAGCGATTGGACGTGTTCGCCCGCTTGGAATGGCGACCATTTCGGCACGTCGGGACCGTTCGGGTTTCCCGTATGCGCGAATCGGCCCCAGTAGCGCATCATCTGTGTCGAGAGCCGGCGTTGCGCTGCCGTCGCCGGGCCGGGAAGCTGCTCGTCGTCGAAGAGGTACTGCAGCTCACCGCCGTGGAATGCACCGGTGGGAAAGTTCGGCTTCGCCAGGTCGGGGAACCACGGGGCACCCTCGTCGCTAAATTCATAAGCGAAGACGGGCACGTGTGCGGCCAGCACGCGGTCTCGATCGAGAACGGGGCAGCCCCATGCCCAGTCCGTCACGACGGTGGACAGCGCCTCGCCGGCGGAGTGAAAAGCGGCGACGGGGTATCGAGCCAGGACCCGTGCGGAGTCGCTCGGCCCGAAGAGTTTGCGGATCTCATCCCGGTAGCTGGCGTCGGTCGTCTGCTTGTCGGTCGCGACCTCCATGGCGGCGGTGAAGAGGCGATGCTCATCGCGCGTGGTTCCCTCGATGAGCGGCACGCGAGTGAAATGGCCCGTGGTGAACGCCTTCTGCGGGCTGAGGGGCAGCACGCCGCCACCCGTTGTAGGCCCGGATCCGAGGTCGACGTCGGACCACTTGGCGAGTTCCGCCGGTGACTTGCGTCGCAGGCAGGCCGCGGCCGTGCGGACCTTGGGACAGCCGAGTTTGGAGGCGACGTCGAGTCCGTGCTGCTCGCGCTCCTTGCGAGGGAGTGGGAACCAGGTCGGCGGACCCGGTGACCATCTCTCTCCGGTGCATTGCGCGCTCTGCAGGATCGCCTTCTGGAAGAGCCCTGCCGAGCCGGGGGCCACGAGATGGGAACAGACGCTCGTACCTCCTGCCGACTCGCCGAATATGGTGACGTTCGCCCGATCACCACCGAATGCCGACGCGTTGCGCTGGACCCATCGCATCGCGGCCTGCTGGTCCTCGAGTCCGAAGTTGCCCGAAAGATGCCGTGCCGCACCGTGATCGAGGGCGGGATGTGCAAGGAATCCGAAGATGCCCATGCGGTAATTGGGTGACACCACGATCACGTTGCCCGTGCTCGCCAGGCGCTGTGCGTCATAGAGGCTGCCGGCGCCGTTGATGAAGCCGTTGCCGTGGATCCACACCATCACCGGCAGTTTGCGAGCGCTGCTGTGGCGGGGCGTTGCGACGTTGAGGTAGAGGCAGTCCTCAGCGTCGCTGGCGTCATCGATCAATCCCTTCGCCTGCGCGCACCGGTTGGCGGGCTTGGTCGCGTCCCTGACTCCCGGCCATGATGCGGCACGCCGGGGGGAGGCCCAGCGCAGCGGCCCGGACGGCGGCGCCGCGTACGGGATTCCCTGGAACAACCGCGCGTTCGCGGTGAGCATGCCGTGTACGGCGCCGGCATCGGTCGAGATCACCGTAGGGTAGTCGCGGCCCGTCTCGGCGTGGTTCGCCGGCCTGACATCGGCCGCCTCGGCGCATGCCGAGGCGCCGAAGAGCACCGCTGCGGCGAGTAGTGTCCGTAGGTGACCTGGCATGGTGGGCCGCGAGCGGTTGCGACCTGTTGTTGGGCCTTGCGGGAGGCATCTCACGTGTTCACGTCCCCGATCCTCTTCGTGTAAGGCTCACACGAATAAAAGTGTAAGGGGCGCACGAAGTCAAGCGTTCGGCAAGTTCTGTGAGGGCGATCCACTGATGTCGACTGGCGTTGATCCGCTGGAGCTACCGCCGGGGGTGGCCCTCGCCTGGGGGCTGCCCGGCAAGACGGGCAGGCTCGGGCGGACGCCGTCCCGAAGTGTCGAGCAGGTCGTCGAGGCGGCTGTCGACCTGGCCGACGCGGACGGCTTCGCGGCATTGTCGATGCCGAAGCTCGCCAAGAAGCTCGGCCTCACGGCCAACGCGATCTACCGGTATGTCAGATCCAGGGACGAGCTTCTGGTGCTGGTCGCCGAAGCCGGGTGGGGCCCCGCCCCGGATCTGGAGTCCGATGCCGGTCGCTGGCGAACCGCGGCGACGGCCTGGACCCAGGCGATGATCGACCGATGTGATGTCCATCCCTGGCTGGTGGACCTGCCCGCCCGGGGCGCGCCGTTGACGCCGAACCTGCTGCGCTGGACCGAGGTCATTTTGCAAACCTTTACCGGCGCAGGACTCGACCCCAAGGAGGCGATTCAATGCGCGCTACTGCTCGACTTGTATGCGCGCCGGATCGCCGGCGTGCGCCGCGACCTCAGGCAGAACGGCGCGGACTCCGTTCAATCGACCGCCGTGCAGGAATTCCTGCTGCCATTGCTGCACGAGCACGGATATCCGATTGTGGCGTCCCTGATGGTGGGGTCTGATTATTCAGACGTCATCGACGACAGCGATGTGACTTTCGGTCTGACCCGGATTCTGGATGGAATCGATGGCCTTCTGGAAGGGAACAGGCGGCATCATTCTGCCGAGTCTGCTGACTGATCCCGCTGAGCGGATGGGGTGGCGTTAAAGTTCGGCGGACTCGCACCCGGCTCGAACCGCCGCGTTATCGGCCGGCAACGACCGGACCGATAGATCGATGTTTATTGGACGCGCTCTAGATCGTCAACTGGGGCTTGCTGAACCGGCCGCCTCGAAAGTCACGTTCACGAGGCCGACATGTCGGGTTCAGACGAGCAAGGGCGGCCTGAGTGGCTCGCCGTCCGATCGGCACAGCCGGAGGGACCGGCACCCACGCCGCACGCCCGTAGGGCCTGCCGGAGTGGGCAGCCCTCGATCCCGCTCGTCTGAGACGTTACCGGCGGGTCAGGCTTGCTGATCAACCCCTGCGGCTACTTCGACGCCTCACGATGGCGCGAGGTCCAGTTCCCATGCGACGAACGCCATACCGACACGAGCGCCTGCATCACCACCATAAAGATCATTGAGGAGCGCGCTCAGCAAGCCGCCGCCTGGCGAGCCGCAGCCGAACGGCGCCGGGAAGAGGCCCAGGCGCCGGACCAGGTGTTCATCGCGGTATGAACGGTGGATGGGGTGTCAATCATCAGACACGTGCCACGGACAGCAGCGCACACGACTTCGGGCATCAGGGCGGAGGACTCTGAGAACCGACAGTGACCTGGGCGGTATCTCTCCAATTATGGAAAGTGATCTTGGTGGGAAGCGGGTGATCATTGAGGTGATTCCATCGTCATCGGTCCTAGTATTCGAGGGTAAGGATCGCTTGAACACAGCGGTCATGCGGCTGGGTGAGCGGCGGGCCTTACGCAGGATGTGCCACTGCTTGAGGGTGGTGGCGTGTCGCCGTCCTGCAGCGTGGTGCCGGTGCGGGTGAGGACGTCGGTGATGGACGCTGCGAGGACGTTCCGCACGTCCTCCCCGAAGCGCCCGGTCCGCGGCACCGCGGGCGGCCCCGCAGGGCCGCGGGCCGTCCGGTGGACGGCCTCGGCCGGACGGTCGCGAGGTTAACGGGGAGGCAATGATCGCGTAACGCGATCGCGCCGGTGGCTGCGGTCCCATGCGAGGACAAACCTCACAAACCTCTTCAGACGTCGTGTGACACACCTGTCGCCCGACGCTCCGGGGTCTGGTCCTCGAAAGGCACCGCATGCGCGTGCACAGACGCGGCCGGCAGGCCGCCGTGGCGGTGACGGCCCTGGCGGCGGCCGTCCTGTCCGTCTCCCCGGTCAACGCCGCACCGAACCCCCCGGCCTGGACGGTCGAACCGGTCCAGGGCGGGCATCGCCTGACCCTCAAGCTGGACGCGCCGCTGCCCGTCCGCGACGCCGTCCCCGAACTGGCCGTGGACGGGAGATCGCTCGGCCCGGCGCAGGAGTCCCCCGACGGCAGGACCCTGACCATCGTCACCGCCGCCCCCGAGGCCGCCGACCCGTCGTCGGTCAAGGTGGCATGGAACGGCGAGGTGCCGTCCGCCACGGCGCCGAAGTCGGCCAAGGCCGCGCCGGCGCCCGCGCCGTCCGCCCGGGGTGGCGAGCTCCCGGTCGACCCGGCCGATCCCGGCCCGTACAGCGTGAAGGTGACCGGCTACGACCTCGGCGACACCGCGATGGAGCCGTCCGGCCTCGGCGGCCGCAAGGCCGAGGTCCGTGCGGAGGCGTACCTGCCGGACAAGCGGGGCAAGGGGCCGCTCGTGCTGTTCCTGCACGGCCGCCACTCGGCCTGCTACGACCCGGTCGCCTGGACGACGTCGAACTCCCAATGGCCCTGCCCGGACGGGCAGAAGCCGATCGACAGCTACAAGGGGTACCAGGAGCCCGCGAAGGTCCTCGCCAGCCACGGTTACACCGTCGTGTCGATCAGCGCGAACGGCGTCAACGCGGCCGACAACCCCTACAGCGACGACCGCGGCGCCCTCGCCCGCGGGGAACTGGTGATGCGCCACCTGGACCTGCTGGCCCAGGGCACCAAGGGCAAGGGCCCGCTCGGCGCGATCTTCGACAACCGGCTCGACATGAACGACATCGGGCTGATGGGGCATTCGCGCGGCGGCGAGGGCGTGGTCAAGGCCGCGCTGCTCAACGACGGCCGCGACCACCCCTACGGCATCAAGGCGGTGCTGCCGCTCGCGCCCACCGACTTCGCGCGGGCGACGCTGCCGAACATCCCGATGGGGGTGCTGCTGCCCTACTGCGACGGCGACGTCTCCAACCAGCAGGGACAGCACTTCTACGACGACACCCTGTACGCGGACGCCGGCGACCGCGCGTTCCGCGCCGCCCAGTTGGTCATGGGAGCCGACCACAACTTCTTCAACACCGAGTGGACGCCGGGGACGGCGCATTTCCCGGCGGGCGACGACTGGTCGAACAACGCCGACCCGGTCTGCGGGAACACCGCGCCCACCCGGCTGTCGGCCGCCGAGCAGTACAAGGTCGGCACGGCCTACATCGCCGGATTCTTCCGCCTCGTCCAGGGCGGTGAGGACGCGTTCCTCCCGCTGTTCGACGGCAGCGGCGGCACGGCCGCCTCCGCGGGCCGCGCGGTCGTGCACACCGTCGCCCAGGCTCCGGCGAAGGAACGTTCCGACGTCGCCGCGTTCACCTCGCTGCCGGGCTCGGTCACCGTCGGCGGCGCGGCCACCGGCGTGATCTGCGCCAGCATGTTGGATCGCTCCATTCAGAGCGGCCTGCCGTCCTGCGCTACCCGGCTCACCACCTCGCAGGCGCCCTCGTGGACGCCAGCGACCTACGCGCCGAACGTGCCGGCCACGCCCGTCCTGCACTTCACCTGGACGGACCCGACCGGGTACGTCGCGGCCGCCGTCCCCGCCAGGGCCGCGAACGTCAAGCGGTACGACGCGTTGACGTTCCGCGCGGCGCTGGACGAATCCACCACCGCGGCCGACCTGACCGTCACCGTCGTGGACGACAAGGGCTACAGCAAGAGCGTCCGGCTGTCGGACGTGAGCGACGCGCTCACCCCGTTCCCCGGCACCGTCTCACCGCTGCCCAAGACCTGGTTGCGGACGGTGCGGATCCCGGTGTCCGCGCTGAAGGGCCTCAAACTGTCCTCGGTGGCCTCCGTCCGCCTGTCCGCGGCGAGCGGCACCGGCAGCGTGTACCTCGCCGACCTTGCCTTCACCGGCGCCGATACCGGCAGGGCCGACGCGTCGGCGCTGCCGCAGGTGTCGGTGCGGGACCTGACCGTCCCCGAGGGCGACGGTCCGGGCACCGCGACGATGACGCTCGCACTGTCGCGCAAGAGCACCGTCCCGGTGACGGTGAACGTCCAGTCGATCGCCAGCGGCGCGGCGCCGGTCATCGCGCAGGTCGCCCGGCAGGTCGTCGTCCCCGCCGGGGCGACGGCGGCGTCCTTCGAGGTGCCGCTGGCCGGTGACACGATCGCGGCGACGGTCGCGCAGTCCTACCAGGTGGTCGCGTCCGCACCCGAGAACGCCGAGATCGGCGACGGCTTCGCCCGCCTCGTCGTCACCGACGACGACGCGGCCTGACCCTCGTGCGCCGGGGCCGTCGTGTGACCGAGCATCGGGCGTCTCCTCACATCGCACGGCCTCGGCCTCGCCCTGGCCGACGGCCCCCTGGCACAAGCACGTCCCCGCCCGGGGGCGCGCGGGTCAGGGGGCCGGGGCGCGCTTGATGCGCGTCAGGAGTGCGGCGAACTCGGTGGACGTGAGGGTGAGATGCCCGCCGCCAGGGTTCTTCGAGTCCCGCACCCCGATACCGACCTCTGGCGCAAGACGTCCCAGCTGAGCGCAGTGCTGGTCGTCTGCTCCGCCGCTGAAGGAACTCTTGCGCCATTTCACGGTCTTATCGCTCCATGTGCTGCTCGAGCTGGTTGATGATGTCCGTGAGCTGATTCCGTCTTAATCTCGGCATCCACACTGGCCAAAACAGCGCCGGCGCCGGCGGGCCCATGCAGTTCCTCACCGCCACGTGGGCCAGCTACGGGGTCGACGGCGACCACGACGGACACACCGACCGCTACAACCCCGCCGACGCCATCTACGGCGCCGCCCACTACCTGTGCGCCAACCACGCTGGCCAAGGCGGCCGGCACCTCCACCAGGCGATCTGGCAGTACAACCACGCCGACTGGTACGTCCACAAAGTCCTCGACCAAGCCGCCGCCTACGCCACCCCCGCACCCGCCGCCAGCGGCCGCGGCACCATCGCGGTACGCGCCGCGCTGCACTGGCTCGGCACCCCCTACTCCTGGGGCGGCGGCGGCTCAGCGGGCCCCAGCTACGGCATCGCCCAAGGCGCCGGCACCAAAGGCTTCGACTGCTCCGGCCTCACCCAATACGCCTGGGCCAAAGCCGGCACCCAACTCCACGCGTCGCCGCCGCCCAATACAACGCCGGCCCACACGTCACCGGCTCAGGCCCGTGATCACGGGTGGAGCCGAGGTCATGGACACGGTCTTCAGCGCCGGGTCGGAGACGCCAGGGAGCAAGTCCGCCTGAGTTGGCTTCCTTCCGGCCGCGGGAGGCGGCTGACGTGGGTGGGCGGATTACCTGCGGGGTAATCGCCGGCATGACGCGGCGCCGGTAGCGTCGGGGCGTGACGACAATGACGACGGCGTTGAGCGACGTGCGACCCATCGGAGACCAGCTGCGCGCGTGGCGGCAGCGGCGCAGGCTGAGCCAGCTGGAGCTGGCGTCGGAGGCGGACGTGTCGACCCGGCACCTGAGCTTCGTGGAGACGGGCCGGTCGGTGCCGAGCCGGGAGATGGTGCTGCGGCTGGCCGAGCATCTGGACGTGCCGCTGCGGGACCGGAACCTGCTGCTGATCGCCGCCGGCTACGCGCCGGTGTTCGACGAGACGCCGATCGAGGAACCCCGGATGGACAGCGTCCGGGCGGCGCTGCGGCAGGTGCTGGAAGGCCACGAGCCGTACCCGGCGGTGGTGGTGGACCGGTTCTGGAACCTGATCGACTCCAACGGGGCCGCGCAGCTGTTCCTGGAGGGCGCGCCTCCGGAACTGCTGGAGCCGCCGCTGAACGTGCTGCGTCTCAGCATGCATCCCGACGGGATGGCCAAGAACATCCTCAACCTGGCGGAATGGCGCGCCCACATGATCGACCGGGTGCGCCGCCACGTCGCGCTCACCGCCGACTCGGCGCTGACGCAGCTGTACCAGGAGCTGCGGAGCTTCCCCGGGGACGTGGGGGAGGCGATGGCACCGCCGGCGGACCACGACGTCTTCGTCCCGCTGCGGATGCGGGTCGGCGGCCGGGAGCTCTCCTTCTTCAGTACGATCGCGACGTTCGGGACGCCGGTGGACATCACCGTCGCCGAGCTGGCGATCGAGTCGTTCTACCCGGCGGACGAGGCGACCACCGCCTTCCTGCGCGAGCGCGCCGGCTGGTAGGGCCCGTCACTCCTCGGCTTTCAGCAGGTCGTGGTGGATGCGCTCCAGCGGCGCCCCGAGCCGTTGGAGGCAGGCCACCGTCCGCCGCACCATCGGGGCGGGTCCGGCGACGTAGGCGTCGCGGTCGTCCCAGGCTCCGTCCCAGTCGTCCAGATCGCCCAGGACGTCGGCGGGCGTGCCGTGCGGGCCGCCGGACCCCGGTTCGTCCGACAGGACGGGGTGCACCCGAACCCACGGGTACGCCGCCTCCAGCAGGCGCAGGTCCGGCAGGTCGTACAGGTCGGACTCGGTGCGGGCGCCGACCACCAGGCGCACCCGCCGTTCCCGGCCGGACATGACCGCCTGTTCGGCGAGCGCCTTGACCGGGGCGAGGCCGGTGCCGCCGGCGACCAGCAGCAGGTCGCGGCCGGAGTCCGGGTCGAGGGTCATCGTGCCCGTGGCGGGCCCGAGCAGGACGGTGTCGCCGGGCGCGGTCCCGCGCACCAGCGCGCCGCTCACCCATCCTCCCGGCCGCGCCCGCACGTGCAGCCGGAGCCGGCCGTCCGAGCGGGGCGCGTTGGCGATCGAGTAGGGCCGCCAGACGCGCGGCCAGCGGAAGGTCTGCACGGTCAGGTACTGGCCGGGGGCGAACGGCAGCGGGCGTTCCGGGTTCAGCGTCAGCACGGCGAGGTCGTCGGACCGGCGGTCGTGCTCGACGACCTCGGCCGTCCACCACGGCGGGGCGCCGCCCGCGTCCCGCTCGGCCGCCTCGATCATCGTCGCGGAGGCGGACCGGAACGCCTCGACCCAGGCCTCCTCGGCCCGCGGGCTCCAGACGTCGGCCGCGTAAACCCGCAGGGTGGCGATGAGGGCGTCCTCGACCGCGCGGTAGTGCTCGGCCGTCACCCCGTACTTGCGGTGGCCGCGGCCGAGGCCGGTCAGGTAGGCGGCGAGCTCCTCGGGGTTGTCCTGGCTCCAGACGATGCGGGTGAGCGCGAGGAAGAAGCGGGCGCGCTGGTCGCCGAGCGCGACGGGGAACAGCGCGCGCAGCCGCGGGTGCGCGGCGAACAGGCGGCCGTAGAAATAGCCGACGGCCTTGTCGGAGCGGTTTTCGAGGCGGTTGAAGCTTTCCTTGAGCATTCGGGGTTCCGTTGACATGGCAGCACGTCCCCTCGGCGGATGGCGGCCGGCACCGGTGACCACTCGGCGCCCTCCGCGCCCGCCGGGTGCCCGGCTCGGTGAGATTCTCGCATCGGAAATCCCACGTCCTCAAGGTTCCGTGCTTCGACCGACCTCTGATGTCACGAAGAGTAATCGGATATCAATTCTCTGTGATCAAAATTAACGTGACATATGGGGTGAATACTGATCGGTACCTGCTTTGCCCCGGATGATCGTCAAGGATTGCCGGTATTTCGGTAGGCGCTGATGCTCGCGGACGGGTCGCCCCGAATCCGGGCGGCGGTCCCCGGAGCGGAACCGAACGGGATCAGTGGACGGATCTACGCCTCGGTAGAAGATTTCCTCGTCCGGTAGGGGATGTTCTCCGCGCGGTGGACGCGGCGCGGCCGGCGCCGCGGAACCATGATCGTCCAGGTCGGGGGCCGGTCCCGGGGTGGGGGCTTCGGCCTGCGCGGATCCAGGGCGTGCGGCAAGCTTGCCAGGAAAAGGCCGGGGGCGGGGCGGCCCGTGGGGGCGGGTGATGCGCCATGATGTGCACGCAACGGTGGTCAATCACCACATATCGGTAGCCGACCCGTGGCCAGTGCTCAGCAGAGGGGAATCCACGCATGTCAGAGGCGATCCGAGGGGCTCCGGGCCCCGCCGCAGGGGGAGGGGCGCCGCCGCTCATCGGCATTACCACGTACGAGGAACCGGCCCGCTGGGGCGTGTGGGTGCGCGAGGCCGCGCTGCTGCCGGCGTCCTACGTCCGCTCGGTCGAGCGGGCCGGCGGCGTCCCGGTCATGGTGCCCTCGACCGGGAGCCTGCGCGGGCTGGCCGCCCTGGTGTCCCGGCTGGACGGGCTCGTGCTGGCGGGCGGCGGCGACCTCGACCCCGACCTGTACGGCGCCGAGCGGCACGCCGAGACCGGGCCGCCGCAGCCGCAGCGCGACCGCTTCGAACTGGCGCTCGTGCGCGCGGCGGTGGACGCGGACCTGCCGTTCCTGGCGATCTGCCGGGGCATGCAGGTGCTCAACGTGGCCCGCGGCGGCGCGCTCGTCCAGCACCTGCCGGACGCGGTGGGGCACAAGGCGCACGCCCCCGAGGTCGGGAAGATCGGCACGCACCGGGTGCAGATCAGCGCGACGAGCGCCGTCGGCAAGATCCTCGGCGACTCCGCCGACGTGCCCACCTACCACCACCAGGCGGTGAGCCGCCTCGGCAAGGGCCTGTCGGCCGTGGCCTGGGCGGACGACCAGGTCGTCGAGGCCGTGGAGCTGCAGGGCCACCGGTTCGGCCTGGCGGTGCAGTGGCACCCCGAAGACGGCGACGACAAGCGGCTGTTCGAGGCGCTGGTGGCCGAGGCCGCCGGCCGCTGACGGGGGATTGATCCCCCGCGTGCCGGGGAAGGCGAAGCGGTAGATTCCGCGCACATCGCCCCCCGGAGGCCGCCGCATGCCCTTGCATCCGCAGACCGTGAGCTTCTTGGAGCTGCTGTCCGCCTGGACGGCCCTGCCCCCGGACGCCCCGCCGGTCGAGGCGGACGCCCTGCCCGCCATCGAGGCGATGCGCCGCAGGATCGGCGAGGCCTTCCCGGTCGACCGCCGCGAGCTGCCGCACGTGGCGGATCTGGCCGTACGGGGCCCGGGCGGTCCCGTGCCGGTGCGCCTCTACCGTCCCGAGCCGCTGGAGCGCGGCCCGCTGCCGGCGCTGGTCTACCTGCACGGCGGCGGCTGGGTGCTCGGCGGCGTCGACAACGTGGACGCCGCGTGCCGCGACCTGGCGGCGGGCGCCGGATGCGCCGTGCTGAACGTCGGCTACCGGCTCGCACCGGAGAACCCGTTCCCCGCGGCGGTGGACGACGCCTGGGCGGTCCTTTCGGCCGTGGCCCGCGAACCGGACCGCTACGGCGCCGAGCCGGGCGCGCTCGCCGTGGCCGGCGACAGCGCGGGCGGGAACCTGGCCGCCGGCGTCGCGCTGCTGGCCCGCGACCGCGGCCTGCCCCTGGCCCACCAGCTGCTGGTCTACCCGGTGACGGACACGGCGATGGACACGCCCAGCTGGCGCGAGTACGGCACCGGCTACGGGCTCGACGCGGCGACGCTCGCCCGGTTCATGGACCTGTACCGGGGCGGCGCCGACCCCGCGGACCCGCGGCTGGCGCCGCTGCGCGCGCCGGACCTCGCCGGCGCGGCCCCGGCCACCGTGATCACCGCCGAGTACGACATCCTGCGCGACGAGGGCGAGGCCTACGCGCGGCGGCTCGCCGAGGCCGGCGTGCCGGTTCGGGCGCGCCGCTACGACGGCGTCGTGCACTCGTTCTTCCTGCTCCCGGAGATCTTCGACGCCGGCGCCGAGGCGATGGAGTTCGCTGTGCGACGATTGCGCGCGGCATTCGGCGATCAAGCGCGGGAGGGCAGCGCGGCATGAGCGACGTGGACGGCGTTTACGGCAGGTACGAGCGGCTGAAGCTCGACTGGGCGGCGGACGGGGTGCTGCGCGTCACGATGAGCACGCCCGGCAAGCTCAACGCGGTGGACACGGTGGGCCACCGGGAGCTGGCGGAGATCTGGCGGGACGCCGACGCCGACGACGCGGTCCGCGCGGTGCTGGTGCGCGGGGAGGGGACGGCGTTCTCCGCGGGCGGCGACATGTCCATGATCGAGGAGATGATGGACGACCACGCGGCGCGGCGCCGCATCATGCGCGAGGCCCGCGACATCGTGATGAACGTGCTGAACTGCGCCAAGCCGGTGGTCAGCGCGATCCAGGGCCCGGCCGTCGGCGCCGGGCTGGCGGTGGCCATGCTGTCGGACATCTCTGTCGCGGGCCGCTCCGCGAAGATCATCGACGGGCACGTCCGGCTCGGCGTCGCGGCGGGCGACCACTCGGCGATCATCTGGCCGCTGCTGTGCGGAATGGCCAAGGCGAAGTACTACCTGCTGCTGAACGACGTGCTGACCGGCGAGGAGGCCGAGCGGATCGGCCTGGTCTCGGTGTGCGTGGACGACGGCGAGGTGCACGAGCGCGCGCTGGAGATCGCCGGGCGGCTCGCCGCCGGGCCGGCGGAGGCGATCTCGTTCACCAAGCACGCGCTGAACAACTGGCTGCGGCTGGCCGGCCCGACCTTCGACGCGTCGCTGGCCATGGAGTTCTTCGGGTTCGCCGGCCCGGACGTGCGCGAGGGCGTCGCGGCGATCCGGGAGAAGCGCCCGCCCGAGTTCCGCTGAACGCCGCGCGTCCGGCGCGTCCGGGCGGGCCGGGGCGTCAGGCGAAGCGCCTGGCGAGGGCGTCCAGGCCGGTGGCGTAGATGCCGTGGGACAGGGTCTTGTCCATGGCCTCCTCGTCGCCGGGGTCGGCGGAGAACTCGCCCCACCATTCGACGAGCGCCTGCCCGGTGCCGGTCACCGGGGCGACGCGCAGGTAGGCCCACACCTCGTCGGCGGTGGCGTTGAGCACGGCGCTGGCGTACGCCCTCGGCATCGGTTCTCCTCGGCGCTGCGGCGGGATGCCGCCCCCATGCTCGCGGCCCCGCGTTGTGATCTCGGCAACGGCCGGACGGGTCCGGACATTGACTGATCCGAACGCGGTTCGGAAGGATCGGGGGATGCTGCTCGGTGACCTCGCCCACCGCGGCGCCGCGCTCTGGCCGGAGCGGACGGCGTTCGCCTGGGACGGACGGATCCGCACCTACCGCGAGCTGCACGCCCGCGTCGAGCGCTGGGCCGGGCTGCTGGCCGCCGGGGGCGCGCGGGCCGGCGACCGGATCGCGCTGCTGACCGTGAACGCGCCGGAGGCGATCGAGGCCGCCTTCGGCGCGTCGCTGATCGGCGCCGTCGTGGTGCCGCTGAACGTCCGGCTGGCTCCGGCGGAGATCCGGTTCCAGGTCGAGGACGCCGCCGCGCGGCATGCGGTCGTCCACCCCGCGCTCGACGGGCTCGCCCGCGAGTCCGGGCTGCTCGACCTGACGCACTGGACGATCGGGCCCGGCCTCGACCGGGCGCTCGACGAGGCCCCGCCGCACGAGCTTCCGCGTCCCGCCTCGGACGCGCCGATCATCCAGCTCTACACGTCCGGGACCACCGGCCGCCCGAAGGGCTGCCTGCTCACCAACCGCGGGTGGGTCGCCGCCACCGCCAACGCGGTGCACGCGTTCGGCATCACCGGCGCCGACCGGCTCCTCGGCGCGCTGCCGCTGTTCCACGTCGCCGGGTACGGTGCGGCGCTCGGCCATCTGGCGGCGGGCGGCGCGGTCGTGCTGCCGCCCGGCCCGTCTCCCGAGGTGCTCTGGCCGCTCGTCGCCGAGCACGGGGTCACCGTCGCGATCTTCCCCATGGGCACCGGGCGGGCGCTGCGGCACCCGGCCGCCGCGCCCGGCTCGCTGCGGCTGGTGTTCGGCATGGCCGCCACCGAGCGCGCCGCGACCCTGACCGCGCTGCGCGACCTCGGCATCGGGTACCGCGGCGTGTACGGGTCGACCGAGGCCGGCAACTTCGTCACGATCAGCACGCTGGACGACGAGCTGGAGCGTCCCGGCACCGTCGGCCTGCCCCTGCCGCCCTTCGACCTGGCACTCGACGGCGCGGACGCTCCCGGTGAAGTCGGCGAGCTCCTGCTGCGCGGCGCCAGCGTCATGGCCGGGTACGCGGGGCTTCCCGACCCGATGGCCGACGGCTGGCTGCACACGGGCGACTTGATGCGCCGCGACGCCGACGGCCATTTCTTCTTCGTCGACCGCGCCAAGGACATGGTCAAGAGCGGCGGCGAGAACGTGTACTCCGCCGAGGTCGAGCAAGTCCTCGTCCGGCATCCGGGCGTACTGGACGCCGCGGTGATCGGCGTCCCGGACCGCCGGTGGGGCGAGGCGGTCAAGGCGCTCGTCGTCGTGCGCGACGGGACGACGCCCGCCGACCTGGACGAGCACTGCCGCGCCCTGCTCGGCGGGTTCAAGCGCCCGCGCTGGTACGAGGTGGTCGAGGCGCTGCCCCGCAACCACTCCGGCAAGATCCTCAAGCGGGAGCTGCGCACCGCCCACGACCCGGAGCGGTCCGTCCGCCTCCCCGAAGGCGGCTAGAACCGGCGAGCCGTCCCCATGGCGCGCGACATGAGGACGGCTCGCCGCAAGCCGGCGGTCAGTAGGAGCGGGGGAGGCCCAGTTCGTGCTGGGCTATGTGGGCCAGGACGAGTTCCTCGGCGACCGGGATGTTCTTGGCGATGCGGGCGTCGCGGAACATCCGGGCGACCGGGTACTCCAGCGAGTACGCCATGCCGCCGTGGGTCTGGAAGGCGCGGTCGGCGGCCTGCCAGGCGGCGTCGGCCGCGGTGAGCTTGGCGATGTTGGCCTCCGAGCCGCACGGACGGCCCCGGTCCCACAGCCACGCGGCCTTGTAGGTCATCAGCCGGGCCAGTTCCAGCTGCGCCTTGATCCGGGCGAGCGGGAACGCGATGCCCTGGTTCGACCCGATCGGCTTGCCGAACGGCGCCCGCTCGGTGGCGTAGTCGCAGGCGATCTTCAGCACGAGGTCGCCGGAGCCGACGCCGCCCGCCGCGGCCAGGATCCGCTCGGGGTTGAGGATGTCCCACAGCACGGCGAAGCCCTGGTCGACCTCGCCGAGGACCCGGTCGGCCGGGACGCGCACCCCGTCCAGGAACACCATGCTCGACGCGACGGTGTTGGTGCCGAGCTTGGGGATCGGCCGGTAGGTCAGCGTTCCGTCGGCGACGGCCTGCTTGATGTCCACCAGCAGGACGGTGAAGCCGTTCGTGCGGGGCTTGGCCTCGGCCGCCGGGATCGTGCGGGTGACCAGCACCAGGTAGTCGGCGCGCTCGACCCCGGAGATCCAGATCTTCTGCCCGTTCACCACGAACCCGTCGCCGTCGCGGCGGGCCTGCGTGGTGATGTTCATCGCGTTGCTGCCCGCGTCCGGCTCGGTGATCGCGAAGCAGGTCTCGATCTCGCCCGCCGCGATCCGCGGCAGGAACTCGCGCTTCTGCTCCTCGGTGCCGTGCCGGGCGATCGTCAGCCCGCCGAACGCCGGGGTGAGCAGGTACATGAACGACGCGGCGCCGCCCGCGCCGCCCTCGGCGAGCGCCTCCAGCGCGACCGCCAGCTCCAGCAGGCCCTGGCCCGCGCCACCGTGCTCCTCGGGGATCGCCAGGCTGTGCCAGCCTCCCTGGACCAGCTCCCGCCAGACCTCCTCCGGCCACCGCTTGTCGGCGTCGCAGCGGCTCCAGTAGTCCTGGTCGTACTTCCCGGCGATGGCCAGCACGCCCTCGCGCACCGCCGCCGCGTTCTCCGGCAGATCGAAGTCCACCCGCGCCTCCCTCGAACTCGCGTGGGGATCCACCGTAGCCGATCCAGTAAGTGAGCACTGACGCAGGTCCCCGCCGTCATTGAAGCGCCGCTCCCCGGGTAGGTGACCGCGGTCGAGATCTCACGGGACAGGGGGTTCACGGGCATGCGACGAGGCGACAGGTGGACGCTGGCGGGCGGGCGTTGGAGCCGCGGCGGCGGGGACGGCGCGTTCACGGTGACCGACCCGGCGACCGGCGACCCGGTGGGCGAGGTGCCCGTCGGCACGGCCGTGGACGTCGCGGCCGCGGTGGCCGGCGCGACCCGGGCGGCGCCCGGCTGGGCCGCGACCGCGCCCGC